>JAABQU010000244.1 GCA_011391285.1 Thiobacillus sp. | reverse complement strand
GGCGCGGTGGCGGGAAAGTTCATGTCGCCGCACACGAGTGCTTGCGCGGGCCGGGGATACACCTCGAAGGAACCGCCCGCTTCTTCAGCCAGCGGCGAGCGCGCCGACATGGCGCAGGCCTCGGCATGCAGGCGGCGGATGGCGTCAATGTGAATCTCACGCTGGCGTTGCGAGTAGTACTCGAGGTGCGTGGTCATCACGCGCAGCGGGCCGACATCGGCCGTGACCACGGCCTCCACCAGCACGCGCTGCATGCTGGGTGCGTCCACTTCGGCCGGCCAGGGCAGCAGATGCCGCCACACCTGGCCGACCGGCAGGCGGGAGAAGATGGCGTTGCCGAACTGGCTGCGGCCGCCGTGGCCGTCTGGCACGTCGGTGGCCGCACCGTAGATCGCGGTGTAGCCGGGCAGGCCTGCGGACAGCTCGGCAACCTGATCCTCGCCATGGCTGCCGGGCAGGCCGGGGAAGTTGACCGCGACCTCCTGCAGGCAAATGACGTCGAAATCGCCCAACTGATGGATGGCCCCAAGGATGCGCGCGAGGTCGACCCGGCCGTCCAGGCCGCGGCCCCATTGGATATTCCAGCTCAATAGCTTCATGGCCCGTCTCTTTCGGCTTGCGCCCTCTATAACAGGATAGGAAAGCCCGGCATTTATTTGGAACACCCGGAATTTCCGCAGGCAATCCCACTCCCATCCTGTAGTCCCGGCCCGCACGGAAGCCCTTGCCTCGGCAAGGCCTTGGCGCAGGCAATCATTGCCGCATGCGGCCTGAGGGATTAAAATGCCGCACTTTTCGCTTAAATTTTTTGCGGCTTGCCCCATGGGCAAGCCGCTGTTGCCTGAGCATACGGAACCATGGAACGACAACGCTGGCTGGACGGGACGCTGTATTCACCCGATTTCGAACAGGATAGCTGCGGCTTCGGCCTGATTGCGCAGATCGACAATCAGCCCAGCCACACGCTGGTGCAGAACGCGATTGGCTCGCTGGCCTGCATGACGCACCGCGGCGCGATCGCGGCGGACGGCTTGTCGGGCGACGGCTGCGGCCTGCTGTTCAAGAAGCCAGATGCGTTCCTGCGCGCGGTGGCGACCGAGGCCGGCTTCACGCTGGGCGGACTGTATGCCGCCGGCCTGCTCTTCCTGTCGCGCGAGGCGGCGCCGCAGGCGCATGCACGTTCGACGCTCAAAGCCCAGCTCGAGGCGCAGGGACTGACGGTCGCCGGCTTCCGCCATGTGCCGACCGATGCATCCGTCTGCGGCGAATCGGCGCTCGCTTCGCTGCCGCATATCGAACAGGTGTTCGTCAACGCCCCGTCCGGCATGAGCGAGGACGACTTCGAGCGCAAGCTCTACATCGCCCGCCGCCTGGCCGAAAAGGCGCTGGAGCCGACCGACCCGGTGTTCTACCTGCCGACCCTGTCGTGCCGCGTCATCAGCTACAAAGGGCTGGTGATGCCGGACAACCTGCCGGTGTTCTACCCCGATCTGAACGACGCGCGCTTCGCGTCGAGCCTGGTGGTCTTCCACCAGCGCTTCTCCACCAACACCTGGCCGCAATGGCGCCTGGCGCAGCCCTTCCGCTACCTCGCGCACAACGGCGAAATCAACACGGTGCAGGGCAACCGCAACTGGAGCCGTGCACGCGAACAGAAGTTCGCCACCCCGCTGATCCCGAACATGGACGACATCCGTCCCATCGTCGGCACCAAGGGATCGGACTCGATGAGCCTCGACAACATGGTCGAAGGCCTGGTGATGGGCGGCGCGGGCCTGTTCCGCGCACTGCGCCTGGTGATCCCGCCGGCCTGGCAGAACGTCGAGTCGATGGACGCCGACATCCGCGCCTTCTACGAATACAACTCGATGCATATGGAGCCGTGGGACGGCCCCGCCGGCGTGGTGCTGACCGACGGCCGCTATGCCGTCTGCACGCTCGACCGCAACGGCCTGCGCCCCGCGCGCTGGGTGCTGACCAAGGACCGTATCCTCACCATCGCCTCCGAAGTGGGCGTGTGGCAGATCGACCCCGCGAATGTGGAGCGCAAGGGCCGCGTCAAGCCGGGCCAGATGATCGCCGCCGACCTGAATACCGGCCGTCTCTTGATGCCGGAAGACATCGACAACGAACTGAAGGGCGCGCAGCCCTATCGCGAATGGCTGAAGGCCAATGCGGTGAAAATGGAGCTCTCCATCAGCCAGGACGCCGACCTGCCGGTGATGGATGCGCCCAGCCTGTTGACGCACCAGAAGCTCCACAACGTCAGCTTCGAGGAGCGCGACCAGATCATCCGCGTGCTCGCCGAGGACGGCGCCGAGGCGATCGGCTCGATGGGCGACGACACGCCGATGGCGGTGCTATCGCAGAAAGTGCGTTCGCCGTTCGACTACCTGCGCCAGCAATTTGCACAAGTCACCAACCCGCCGATCGACCCGATCCGCGAGGCGATCGTGATGTCGCTCAATACCTCGTTTGGCCCCGAGCGCAACCTGTTCGAGGAAACGCCCGAGCACGCGCACCGGGTGGAGGTGCACACGCCGCTGCTGTCGAAGGAAGCCTTCGACAAGCTGTTGAACCTGGACGACCCCGCGTTCGCGTCGATCACGCTCGACCTGCACTACGACCCCGCGACGACTTCGCTGGAAGCCGCGATCCGCGATCTCAACGCACGCGCGATCGATGCGGTGAAATCCGGCAAAGTCATCCTGGTCCTGTCCGACCGCAACCTTGCCAAGGATCGCCTGCCGATCCATGCGCTGTTCGCCACCGGCGCGGTGCACCACGCATTGATCGCCGCCGGCCTGCGCTGCAACGCCAACATCGTGGTGGAAACCGGCAGCGTGCGCGACCCGCACCACTACGCCTGCCTGATCGGCTACGGTGCGACCGCCATCTACCCCTACCTCGCCTACCAGGTGATCGGCGAATTCGTGAAGACCGGCGAGATCAAGCCCAACCTCGAGAAAGCGCTGTGCAATTTCCGCAAGGGGATGGACAAGGGCCTCTACAAGGTGCTGTCGAAGATGGGCATTTCGCTCGTCGCGAGCTACCGCGGCGCCCAGTTGTTCGAGGGCGTCGGCCTGCACGAAAGCGTGGTCGAGCTGTGCCTGAAGGGTACGGTGTCGCGCATTTCCGGCGCCAACTTCGACGACTTCGAGTCTGACCAGAAACTGCTGCACAAGGCGGCGTTCAACCCGCTGCGCCCGCTGTCGGCCGGCGGCCTCTTGAAGTTCATGTTCGGCGAGGAATTCCACGCCTACAACCCGGACGTGGTGCAGCAGCTGCAGAAGGCTGTGAAAACGGGCGACTACGCCGAATTCAAGAAGTATTCCGCGATCGTCGACACCCGCCCGGTTGCGATGCTGCGCGACCTGATGAAACTCAAATCAGACGCCACGCCGATCCCGCTGGAAGAAGTGGAGCCGCTGGAGTCCATCCTCAAGCGCTTCGACTCCGCCGGCATGTCGCTCGGCGCCTTGTCGCCCGAAGCGCACGAGGCGCTCGCCGAAGGCATGAACCGCATCGGCGGCCGCTCCAACTCGGGCGAGGGTGGTGAAGACCCGAAGCGCTACGGCACGGTGAAGACCTCGAAGATCAAGCAGGTCGCCTCCGGCCGCTTCGGCGTCACCGCAACCTACCTGGTCAACGCGGAAGTGCTGCAGATCAAGATCGCGCAGGGCGCCAAGCCCGGCGAGGGCGGCCAGCTGCCGGGCGACAAGGTGTCGCCGATGATCGCGTCCTTGCGTCACTGCAAGCCCGGCACGCCGCTGATCTCGCCGCCGCCGCATCACGACATCTATTCGATCGAGGATCTGGCGCAGCTGATTTATGACCTGAAGCAGGTCAACCCCGACGCGCTGGTGTCGGTGAAGCTGGTGGCCGAACCCGGCGTCGGCACCATCGCCGCAGGCGTGGCCAAGGCCTACGCGGATCTGATCACCATTTCCGGCTACGACGGCGGCACCGGCGCGAGCCCCCTGGCTTCGGTCAAGTACGCCGGTTCGCCGTGGGAACTCGGCCTGTCCGAAGCGCAGCAGGTGCTGCGCGCCAACGGCCTGCGCGGGCGTGTGCGCGTGCAGACCGACGGCGGGCTGAAGACCGGTCTCGACGTCGTCAAGGCGGCCATCCTCGGTGCCGAATCCTTCGGCTTCGGCACCGGACCGATGGTCGCGCTGGGCTGCAAGTACCTGCGCATCTGTCATTTGAACAACTGCGCCACCGGCGTCGCGACGCAGAACGAAAAGCTGCGGAAGGACCACTTCATCGGGCTGCCCGACATGGTGGTGAACTACTTCAAGTTCGTCGCCGAGGAAACGCGCGAGCTGATGGCCAGCCTCGGCATCAGGAAGCTGACCGACCTGATCGGCCGCACCGACCTGCTGGATCTGTCGGCCGGCGACACGCCGCGCCAGGGCCGCTTGAAGCTCGACGTGCTGCTGTCGCAGGGCGACATCCCGGCCGACGCGCCGCGCTTCGCGCAGCAGGAGCGCAACCCGTCGTTCGACAAGGGCGAGCTGGCCGAGCAGATGGTGGCCGACGCACTGGCTGCGATCAAGACGGGCACCCGGATTGAGATGGCCTACGAAGTGCGCAACGTCAATCGTTCGATCGGCGCGCGCCTGTCAGGCGAGATTGCCAAGGCGCACGGCGGCCATGGCCTGGCCGACGACACCATCCGCATCAACCTGACCGGCTCGGCCGGCCAGAGCTTCGGCGTGTGGAACCACAAGGGCCTGACCCTGACGCTGGAAGGCGACGCCAACGACTACGTCGGCAAGGGCATGGGCGGCGGCCGCCTGGTGATCTATCCGCCGCGTGTCGCCACCTTCGACGCGCACCGCAACACGCTGATCGGCAACACCTGCCTGTACGGCGCAACCGGCGGCGAGCTGTACGCCGCGGGCATGGGCGGCGAGCGCTTCGGCGTGCGCAACTCCGGCGCGCTGGCGGTGGTGGAAGGCATCGGCGACCACGGCTGCGAATACATGACCGGCGGCACCGTCGTCGTGCTGGGCGACACCGGACTCAACTTCGGCGCCGGCATGTCGGGCGGCATGGCTTTCGTGGTCGACGACGCGGGCGATTTCGTGGCGAAGACCAACAAGGAAATGGTCGAGCTGGTCCGCATCGTCAACGATGAAACCGAGCCGTTCCGCATCTTCCTCAAGGCGCAGATCGAGCGTCATCGGGCGTTGACCGGTAGCGCGCGGGCGAAGACTCTGCTGGCCGACTTCGACGCCACGCTGGCGCGCGTCTGGCTGGTCAAGCCAAAGCGGATTTCGATTGAAGACCTGGTCGAGGACATTCCCGGTCAGACCAAAGAAGCAGTGAGTGCATAGCGATGGGTGACGTATTCCAGTTTTTGAAGCAGGCGCGACGCGACGGCGACAAGACCGAGGCAGCAGTGCGCAAGCATGAGTTCCGCGAAATCTACGCGCTGATGGACACGTCGCACGCACAGGAGCAGGCGGACCGCTGCCTCGGCTGCGGCAATCCGTATTGCGAGTGGAAGTGCCCGGTGCACAACTACATCCCCAACTGGCTGAAACTGGTGACCGAAGGCCGCCTGTTCGAGGCGGCCGAGCTCTCCCACCAGACCAATTCGTTGCCTGAAGTGTGCGGCCGCGTCTGTCCGCAGGACCGCTTGTGCGAAGGCGCCTGCACCCTCAATACCGACGGCTTCGGCGAAGCGGTGGGCGGCGGCCCCAACACCGGCGGCTTCGGCGCGGTGACCATCGGCCAGATCGAGAAATACATTTCCGAGGAGGCCTTCAAGGCCGGCTGGCGTCCCGACATGTCGAACGTGGTGCCGACCGGCAAGAAGGTCGCCATCATCGGCGCCGGACCCGCCGGACTGGGCTGCGCCGATGTGCTGGCGCGGAACGGCGTGCAGCCGGTGGTGTATGACCGCTATGATGAAATCGGCGGCCTGCTCACCTTCGGCATCCCCGAGTTCAAGATGGAGAAATGGGTGATGACGCGTCGCCGCGAAGTGCTGGAAGGCATGGGCGTCGAATTCCGCCTCAACACCGACATCGGCAAGGATGTGCCGATGCAGTCCCTGCTCGACGAATACGACGCCGTGTTCATGGGCATGGGCACCTACACCTACATGAAGGGCGGCTTCCCCGGCGAGGACCTGCCCGGCGTCCTGGAAGCGCTGCCCTTCCTGATTTCCAACGTCAGGAAGTGCCTCGATCTGGCCAAGGAAGACGAGGTCTACCACGACATGAAGGGCCTGCGCGTGGTGGTCTTGGGCGGTGGCGACACCGCGATGGACTGCAACCGCACCAGCATCCGCCAGGGCGCGGCCAGCGTCATCTGCGCCTACCGCCGCGACGAGAAGAACATGCCCGGCTCCAAGCGCGAAGTCGGCAACGCCAAGGAAGAAGGCGTGCAGTTCTTGTGGAACCGCCAGCCGGTCGAAATCGTCGGCAACGGCAAGGTCGAGGGCGTCAAGCTGGTGACCACCGAGCTCGGCCCGCCGGACGCTCGCGGCCGTCGCACGCCGGTCGTGGTGCCAGGCTCGGAGGAAATCATTCCGGCCGACCGCGTCATCGTCGCCTTCGGTTTCCGCCCCAATCCGCAGCCGTGGTTTGCCGATCACAGCATTGCGATCGACCAGGGCGGCCGCGTGATCGCCCAGGGTCAGCAGCATGCGTTCCAGACCGCCAATCCCAAGGTGTTCGCCGGCGGCGACATGGTGCGCGGCTCCGACCTGGTGGTCACGGCGGTGTGGGAAGGCCGCGAAGCCGCCAAGGGCATCCTCGCCTATCTCGACCTGCTATAAGCCCGCCGCATACGCGATGGCGGCCGCCGCCATCGCGTCCACCCATCGGGGTATGCAGCGGCATCACCACTGATCTCCATCCGGATGCTTGTAGGCCCTTACTACCCCCGCTCGTTCACCATCCTCGTCATCGTCGCCATGGGCGTGCTGATCGTGCCGCTGGCCAGCGGCCTGATCAACGCGGTGCATGTTTTGCAGGGCGTGGTCGACACCCAGCGCCAGTTCACCCACAACAGCCTCGCCATCACGCGCGACGTGCGGCAGATTGCCGAATCGGTGAGCCAGCTGCAGCGCGCCGCCGGGCAATACCATCTGCTGAAGGACGCCGAATTCGGTCCCGCCCTGCGCACACGCTTCGATGAGCTGCAAACCCAGCTGACGCAACTGGAGGGGCTGCTGACCGACGCGCCATCGCGCACCACACTGGCCGCGGTGCAGACCCAGAGCCGCGCGCTGTATCGCGACCTGAGACCGGGGCCCTTTCTCGAAAGTGCGCGCTTCCATGCCCTCGACCCCGCCTTCGACGCGCTGCATGGTGCCGCGCGCACCCTGCTGATCGAGGCCGACGCCGCGGTGCAGCGCGAATTGCAGATGCTGGAAGCGACGGTGCAAGCCACCCGCCAGAGACTGATCGTTCTGGCCGTCGCGCTGATTCCGCTGACACTGCTGCTGGCCGGGGTTTTCTCCTGGATGATCAACCGCCCGATCAAGCAACTCAAGGCCTCGATCCAGCAACTCGGCCAGGCCAATTTGGGTCCGCTGCCGGCGATCAGTGGACCGCAGGACATCATCGAGTTGGGACGCGAGATCGACTGGCTGCGTCAGCGCCTGCAGGCGCTGGAGGAACAAAAGCTGCGCTTCCTGCGTCACGTATCGCACGAGTTGAAAACCCCGCTGGCGTCGCTGCGCGAGGGCGTCGCGCTGCTGAACGACGAACTGGCAGGCAGCCTCAACACGCGCCAGCGCAGCATCGTCGCCATCATGGACAGTGCCAGCCGCGACCTGCAAAAGCGCATCGAAGACCTGATCCGCTACAGCAGCATGATGCGCGATGCCACCCTGCCGCGCACCTCACAGCATGCGTTAGCGGACGTGCTCGCCAGCGTACAGGCGCGGCACCAGCTGGCGCTCGACGCACATGGCATCCGGCTCGAAACGCAATTGACCGCCGCCACGTTGCAATGCGACCGCAGCCAGCTCGAAACCGTGCTGGACAACCTGCTGTCCAATGCGATCAAATTCAGTCCCGAGGGCGGTCGCATCCTGGTGAAAAGCGAACCCGCCGAGGGCGCGGTCACGTTGTGGGTATGCGACCAGGGCGAGGGCATCCCGGACACCGAGCGCAGCCGTGTTTTCGAACCTTTTTTCCAGGGCGCGCGCCAGCCCGCCAGCGCAGTCAAGGGCAGCGGACTGGGGCTGTCGATCGTGCGTGAATCGCTGCTGGCTGCCGGCGGCAGCGTCGAACTGGCCGACTGCCCGCCGTGGTCGACCTGCTTTAAATTAACCTGGCCCGATTCAATCTTGCCGAAGTCCCAATGACCTTCAAATCCTTATTTCTCGCCGGAGTGTTGTTGACCCTGGGCGGCTGCGCCACCCCGATCGAATACCCGGCCTTCCTCAGCCCGGGCGAAGCCGGCGCGCCGGCCCTGCTGGGCGAACTGGCGCGGGTGGATGCGTTGACACCCGACCAGCGGCGTCGCGAGCTCGGCGCGCTGGAGGGGGTTCGCCGCCTCGATGCCGCCAAACGCTTTCAGTTGGCGGCCCTGCTCGAGCGCGAGGACAGCACGGAATCGCTCGAACACAGTCTCAAAATCCTGAATAGCCTGGCCGAACCCGACGCCCGGACACGCGTGCTGCTCGACCAGATGAAAAAGTCACTCAAGGCGCGCATCGAACTCAGGCAGCAGACCGCGCGCGCGCAAGAGCAGACTGCACGCGCGCAAGAACTGCAGGACAAGCTCGACCAGATCAAGGCGCTGGAAAAAACCCTGCAGCAACGCAACGGAAGCTCCCGAACCCCATGAAAAAGCCCTCCATCCTGGTGGTTGACGACGACGCAGCACTGCGCGAACTGATCACGCTGCGACTGGAAGCCAATGGCTTCCGGATCGACGCGGTCGACAGCGGCGAAGCCGCGCTGGCCCAACTCGCACTGGCGCGCCCTGACGCCGTGCTGACGGACATGCAGATGGCGGGCATGGACGGCATGGCGCTGTTTCGCGCCATCCATGCGCGTGACCCGGCGCTGCCGGTGATCGTGTTGACCGCTCACGGCACCATCCCGGATGCGGTGGCCGCCACCCAGCAAGGGCTGTTCGGCTACCTGACCAAGCCCTATGACGCGCCCACGCTGGTCGATCTGCTGAAGCGCGCCACCCGACTTACCGGCAGCGGGCCCGAGGCCGTCAGCGACGACTGGCGCAGTGAAATCATCACCGCCAGCCCGGCAATGGACGCACTGCTGGCCGAAGCCCGGCTGGCCGCGCAAAGCGGGGCGGCGCTCTTGATCCAGGGCGAATCGGGCACCGGCAAGGAGCTGCTGGCGCGCGCCATCCATCGCGCCAGCCCTCGCCGCGCCAAGCCCTTCGTCGCGATCAACTGCGGCGCGATTCCGGCCGAACTGCTCGAATCGGAACTGTTCGGCCACGTGAAAGGCGCCTTCACCGGGGCCGGGCGCGACCATCCCGGCCTCTTCCTCAGCGCGGAGGGCGGCACGGTGTTCCTGGACGAGATCGGCGACATGCCTCCGCCGCTGCAGGTCAAGCTGTTGCGGGTGCTGCAGGAAGGAGAGGTGCGGCCGGTCGGCGCGACCGAAACGCGCCCCGTCGACGTGCGCATCCTGTCGGCCACCCACCGCAATCTGGAGGAGGCCATCGTCAGCGGCGAATTCCGCGAGGACCTGTATTACCGCCTCAACGTGGTGACCCTGACCCTGCCGCCACTGCGCGAGCGACGCGAGGACATTCCGCTGCTTGCCCGGCATTTCCTGACTGCGCTGACCGAGAAATACGACCGTCGAATCCACGGCTTTGCACCGGATGCGCTGGACATGCTGACCGCGGCCGACTGGCCGGGCAACATCCGCCAGTTGCACAACGTGCTGGAACAATGCGTCGCGCTGTGCACCACCTCCACCATTCCGGCCAGCCTGGTGTCGCGCGCCCTGCGCGACAAGCCGGCCGAGATCCAGCCGCTGGCCGAGGCACGCTCGACATTCGAGCGCGATTACCTGATCACGCTGCTGAAGCTGACGCGCGGCCAGGTCAGCGAAGTGGCACGGCTGGCCGGGCGCAACCGCACCGAGGTGTACCGGCTGCTGCAGCGGCACGGCCTTACCCCCGCGCTGTTCAAGGACCGCGACGACGGCTGAATGTCGGGCCGCGGCGACGCCGTCCTGGTCTGACGGCTAATCCAATTCCGCCGCCGCCAGACCAGACGACTGATTCCAAACCCCTTTTTCAGGTTGGCACGACCTCTGCAACGGGATGCTCACCGCCTTCGGGCGCGCTGATCAACCCCGAGAGGAGAACACCATGTTTGGATGGGCCGTTACATTTTTAATCGTCGCAATCATCACCGGGATTTTCGGTTTTGCCGGCATTGCAGGCACGGCAACCTGGGTCGCCAAAGTCCTGTTTGTCATCGGTCTGGTGGTATTTCTGGTGCTCCTCGTCACGGGCCGCCGCCCACCGACGTTTTGAAACAGCCGCCGTACAAAATCGGGAGCAAGGCTCCCTTTCTTTTTACGCCGTTTTTCGGGCCGGAACGCTGGGTTGTCGCCAGCAGCATACAAATTAGCTCAATGAATACAGTGGCTTGCAGCCGACCTCCGGCAGCTGTCACCAGCAGGCGACAAAATGGCCCGCTCGAGCCGGTGCCGCCCCCATGCCATGCTCGACAGAACACTCCATCCATCTGATTTAATTGACATAAATCAGACTGGCACGGTCATCGCTCTACCCTGCTTGAGTGCTTCTGCATTCGAATCCACTCATGACACAGGAGATAGAGATGAAGTCCTTTGAACAACGCATTCTCAATGTGACCCTGGCCGGCGCGGTGGCCGCCCTCACCGCCACGCTGGTTCTGGCCGCGCCGGTCATGCCCGACTTCAAGGCCGCCGACAGCAACGGTGATGGCATGGTCAGCCCGGGGGAATTTGTCGGCAAGGGGGGCCATGAACAGGCATTCCACGAAGCCGATGCCAACCGCGACGGCAGCCTGAGCAGCGAGGAATACATCACGGCTGTCGCCAACAACGACCGCGTCAAGGCCAGCAAATACATGGATGACGTGTGGATCACCACCAAGGTGAAGTCGCTGTTGCTGAAGGAAGACGGCATCAAGGGCCTGGGCGTGAATGTGGAAACTTATCGCGGCACGGTGCAACTGTCCGGCTGGGTCGGCAACGAAGCGCAAATTGCCCAGGCCGAAAAGATCGCGCTTGCCATCGAGGGCGTGAAAGACGTCCGCAACGACCTGCAGGTCAAGCGCTGAGCCACTCAGTGTGAGCCTGCCGGCAGCGATTTCACCCCTGCCGGCCCAACCGAATCCTGGAGAAAAGCCATGCGCAAATCCCCGTCATATTTGAACGATGAACACATGAACCTGTATGAATGGAGCGGGGCCGGAACCGGCGTCGTCTTCAGCCTCCCGGCCAAATCCAAACGCACCCATCCCTGGCATGCCTCTTACGCCGTGCTGGCGTCGCTGACCAGCCTGCTGATCCTGAACGGCTGCGACAAGCAGGGCGCCGCCGAACACGCGAGCGAGCAGGTCGGGCAAGCGCTTGAGGACATGAAGCCGCAGCCGCTATATGAGGATGGCGCCTCGCAGCCGGCGCCCGCAGAAGCGGCCGCCCCGGCCACGGAGCCGGAACAGCCTGGCGAACCATCCGTGCAGCCGGCTGAGGGCCTGTCGAAGCCTTGATCGGCGTGCTTTCCCGCAACGAACTCGGCCGCGGAAGCAAAAAGGCCGGAAGCAAGCGCTCCCGGCCTTTTGCGGGCGTGCCGTCAAATGCTCAGAACGCGTAGCTGTACATCAACTGCCAGTTCAACTGGCTGTGCTCGATCAGCATGCCACCGTTGCCCATGGGCATGGCGGGGCCGGTACCCGTTACCGACACTTCCGGCACGTAGCTCAGGGCGAAGTTGATCTGGGACTGCTTGCTGAAGGCATAGCCAAAGCCCACCGTGTAGTGGTCTTCCGCGATGGCCGGCCACAGATAGCTGACGAATTGATCCGGGATCGGATTCTTGCCGTGGTTGTAGCCGAGGCGGCCGGTGAAGGCCTCGTTGAACCGGTAGGACAGGCCCAGCGCCACCACGAGTTGGTTGTCCCAGTCCTGCTGGAACGGCGCCGCGAATCCCATCGGCGTGTGGATCGTGACGGTGTTCATGCTGCTGTCCCACAACACATTCTTGACGTCGGCAGCAAGCATCAGGCGGTCATTCGCCTGCCAGGCCAGGCCAAGGCCGACCATGGCCGGCATGTCGAATCCATCCACTTCATAGCCGCCACCTTCAAGGTCGGGCAGATTGGCGGCGCTCTGGTAGACGCCGCCAAGGGTCAGCGCTTCGTCCAGCTTGAAGGTGAAGCCCAGCTTGGCCGCCACGCTGTAGCCCTTGGCCTTGCCCGTATAGTCGCTGTCGTCCTCGAAGTCGATGCCGTATCCGGTAACCACCAGGTCCATCCCCGCCCACACGATGTCGATGCTGCCGCCGACGTTGAAGCGCTCATTGACGGTGTAGGCCAGCGGGAAAATCACCCGCCCCACGCCGACCTGCGCCATGTCGCCATTGGCATACTCGGTGCCCATTCCGCCCTGACCGTAGATGCCCGCGCCATAGGCCAGATTGCCCTGCTTTTTCACATAGCCGATGGCGGGCATGTAAAAGGCATCCGCCGAGGAGGCGCCCATGGTTCCGGGTGCCGAGACATCCGGGCCGACATGGCCGACCATCACGTCGATCCGGCTGCCGTCGCCCATCAGGCCCAGGGTCGCGGGGTTGTTGGCCAGCGCGGCCGTGCCGTTGTCGTAGGCCATGGCAGCGCCGCCCATGCCTGCAGCGACCGGGCCATAGCCTTCCATGAGCATGCCGTTGGTGGCGAGGGCCAAACTGGGCGCAGCCAGTCCCACCGCGGCCAGCGTGGCCGCGAGTCTATTCAGTTGCATCGGGGTCTCCTGAGGGGATGCGGGTTGATTATTAGAAAAGCCGAAAATTCTAACGCATTAACGTAGTCTGCCGCCCTGACTTGAGGGTGCGTGACCTTAAAATTGCTTAAATCCCGGATGCGCCATCCGGGTTACATTGGGTTACACCTCGTTACCCCGCCCAAACATCCCGCTTACATCGCGCTTCTAGAGTGCAGGTGTCGCTGAACGCCCCAACGCAGCGGCACCCCTCAATTGAAAAAGGAGCGACACCATGAAAAGCATTCTGATGAAGTCCGGTCTTGCCATGCTGGCATTGGGCCTGGCAGCAGCCGGCGCGCAAGCCAGTTGGGATCGTGGCGGCTACGGTCACCACGAGGTCTATCTGCAGCAGCAATCCAGGGCCTATAGCCAGCAGATCGACGTCCGCCAGGATCGGCAGGCTGCACGTATCCGGGCTGCGATGCAAACGGGGTATCTGACCCGCTTCGAATTTCGCTCGTTGATGGACGAACAGCGCACAATTCGCGCCATGGAACAGCATTTCCGTGCAAATGGCCGAATCGACGCGCGTGAATTCCAGCGTCTCGACCGTGCGCTGGACCGCGCCAGCTTCAATATCCGGACGGAAACCCATGACCGCCAGGCGCGCTCGTCTCATGACCGTCATGCACGGTTCAACTGATCCGGCCAGGCGTTCGAGCGCCCCGCCTGCAGTTGGGGCGCATCGAGTCGTTAAACCCTAAACCCCACGATCAAGACAAACAAAGGAGTACTCCATGAAACGTTCGCTCGCATTCGCCTTGGCAACACTGGTCGGTGCAGGCCCGGTTTGGGCCGCCCCGCCCAGCCATGCCCCAGCGCACGGTTATTACAAGAAGGGCAAGCAGTACAAGGGCAAGAGCGGGGCGGTCTATGTCAGCGACTACGGTATTGCGTCCGGCCGCTGCAACCGCGATGAAATCGGTGCGGTTATCGGGGGTGTCACCGGCGCAGTAATCGGCGGACACGTTGCGAGCCCCGAGAATCGAGCGGTCGGCATGGTCGTCGGCGGCGTGTTCGGCGCCGCAGTGGGATACGCCATCGGCGACAGCATGGATGATCGCGACCGCGCCTGCATGGGCCATGCGCTGGAACTCGGGCGCGCCGGCGTGCCGGTGGAATGGAGCCACGACGGCAGCCGTTATCAATTCACCCCGCGCGGCGACGCTCAGGATGGCTGCCGCAACGCCACCATGGTGGTCGACGGCCGCAAGCCGCAAGACGTGCTCGCCTGCCCCTCAGGCAAAGGGGAGTGGAGCTTCCGCCGCCGCTGACCGCCTGATGCACCGGGCCCGCGGCGCCAAGCCTGCTAAAATGCCGGCTTTGCATCCTGGCCCGCCCCATGTCCGCCCTTAAGAACGATACCTTTCTGCGCGCGCTGCAGCGCCAGCCCACTGACTACACTCCGCTCTGGCTGATGCGCCAGGCCGGCCGCTACCTGCCGGAATACAACGCAACGCGCGCGCGCGCCGGCGATTTCCTGACCTTGTGCAAAACGCCGGATCTGGCGACCGAAGTGACGCTGCAGCCACTGGCACGCTATCCGCTCGACGCCGCGATTCTGTTTTCCGACATCCTGACCGTGCCCGACGCGATGGGCCTGGGCCTGTATTTCTCGCAGGGCGAAGGCCCGCGTTTCGAGCGCCCGCTGCGCGACGAATGGGAAATTCGCGACCTTTCGGCGCCCGATCCCACCGACAAGCTCGGCTACGTGATGGACGCGGTCAAGAGCATCCGCCGCGCCCTCGACGGGTCGGTGCCGCTGATCGGCTTTTCCGGCAGCCCCTACACGCTGGCCTGCTACATGGTCGAAGGCGCCGGCTCGGACGACTACCGCCACATCAAGACCATGCTGTACAGCCGCCCCGACCTGCTGCACCGCATCCTCGAAGTGACCACGCGGGCGGTGATCGACTACCTTAACGCGCAGATCGAGGCCGGCGCACAGGCGGTGATGATTTTCGACTCCTGGGGCGGCAGCCTCACGCCGCACGCCTACAAGGAATTCTCGCTCGACTACATGGAGCGCATCGTCGCCGGCCTGATCAAGGAACGCGAAGGCCGTCGCGTGCCCAGCATCATCTTCACCAAGGGTGGCGGCAACTGGCTGGAGTCCATGGCCGGAATCGGCGCCGACGCGGTGGGCCTGGACTGGACGCTTGACATCGGCGAGGCACGCCGCCGCGTCGGCGGCCAGGTGGCGCTGCAGGGCAACCTCGATCCCTGCGCGCTGCACGGCACGCCCGAGAGCATCCGCGCGGAAGCCACGCGCATCATCGACAGCTACGGCAACCATCCCGGCCACGTGTTCAACCTCGGCCACGGCATTTCGCAGTTCACGAACCCCGAAAACGTCGGCGTGCTGGTCGAGGCGGTGCACAACCACAGCCGCACGGTGCGCGCCGCTCAGCCCCGCGCCTGAGCGAACGATTGCGCCCTGCCACATCCATCCTTCAGTTTTACTTGTTCATCAGGATTCACCATGAAACGCATATTGATCAGCCTGTTTGCCGTCTTCTTCAGCTTCACTTTCATCATGGCGGACGCCGAAGCCCGCCGCATGGGTGGTGCCAAGTCCTTCGGCATGCAGCGCACCGCACCGGCCAAGCAGGATGCCGCGCCAACGCCGCAACGCCAGCAACAGAGCACCGCGCCCACCACCGCACCGCAGAAGCGCTCGTGGATGGGGCCGATCGCCGGACTGGCCGCTGGCCTGGGCCTGGCCGCATTGTTCTCGCACCTGGGCCTGGGCGAGGAAATGGCCAACTTCCTGATGCTGGCGCTGCTGGCGATGGCCGCCTTCATGCTGTTCCGCTTGTTCATGCGCCGCAACGCACCCGCCCCTGTGATGCAGTACGCCGGCATGCCGCAGAACTCGCCGGCGGCATTCGATCAAACGCCCGCGACATTCGGCGGCAGCCTCGCTTCGCAGCATTTCCCGCCCGGATTTGACGCCGAGGCTTTCGCGCGCGAAGCCAAGCTCAACTTCATCCGACTGCAGGCCGCCTTTGACGCCGGCAACCTGGACGACCTGCGCGCCTTCACCACGCCCGAGGTCTTCGCCGAAGTCCGCATGCAGCTGGCTGAGCGCGGCGACGCCGCGCAGACCACCGATGTGATGACGATCGACGCCGAGGTGCTGGAAGCGGTCGACGAAGGCAACCGCCACGTCGTCAGCGTGCGCTTCACCGGCCTGGTGCGCGAAGCGGCCGGCCACGATGCCGTACCGCTCGATGAAGTGTGGCACCTCACCAAACCGACCCGCGGCGAGGGCGGCTGGGTGATTGCCGGCATCCAGCAGGCATAAAGTCTTGCAATAACAAGGCCCTGCGCGCCCACAAGGTGCGCAAAAGGGCGCTGTTCCGATAATAGAAGTGTTAACTTATGCACATTTCCGGTGCTAGGGAACTTTTTCTGTGTCAAGCCCTTGACAGCCAGGCCTTGTATATAAGCCATTGAATAATAAAAATTTGTTGGTTTGCCTACTTTTTAGCCCCGAGGGCTCATCCCCCGAAATACGGGCGATTGAGGGCTGTCAACACAAATCGCCCACACAATTATCCACAGCTTGCGTGGACAACATCGAATAAACCTTGGCCAACAGCCACTTAGCCAATCTTCCCCGACATCCGATCAAGACTCGCCGCTAACATGCCCTCCCTCATTCAGGTCGCGCTCGACACGCCGCTCTACCGGCTGTTCGACTATCGCCTGCCGGATGGCTTGGGCACGGTGCCGCCGGGCAGCCTGATCGAAGTGCCCTTCGGCCGCACGGTCCAGGTCGGCGTGGCGCTGGGCCCGCCTGCCGACAGCACCATCCAGACCGACAAGCTGCGCGACGTGATCCGCGTGTTGGATGATCGCCCCGCGCTGTCGGCAGACATCCTTCGCCTGGCGCAGTTTTGCGCCGACTATTACCACTATCCGTTGGGCGCGATCCTGCTCGCCACGCTGCCGCCTCGCCTGAAGAACGCCATCCCGTTTGTCGCCGACACCCCCTGGCTGGTGCTGACCGAGTCCGGACGGGCCGCGGAGCCTCCTGCCCGTGCAAAGGCGCAGCGCGCGCTGCTCGATGCCTTGCGGACAACCCCGCAGTCGCGCGAGGGCTTGCGTGCGCAGAAACAGGGCCGTCACGCGTCCGCACTGGTGGCGGCAGGTTGGGCCGCCTGGTCTCGGGTGCCCCCTCCGGCGGCCACGCCCGAGACGGCCGAGCCGCCGCCGGCCACCGCCGAACAGCAGGCCGCACTCGGGTTGCTGCTGCCCGCGCTCGGGACTTTCGGCGTCCATCTGATCCACGGCGTCACCGGCAGCGGCAAGACCGAGCTGTATTTGCGCATGATCGATGCGGTGCTGGCGACAAACAGGCAGGCCTTGGTGCTGATCCCCGAAATCGCGCTCACCCCGCAATTGGAGCAGCACTTCCGTCGCCGCTTTCCCGGACGCCGCTTCGCCACCCTGCACAGCGGGCTGGCGGAAAAGGAGCGCGCGGAAAACTGGCTTGCCGCACCCGATTGCGACGTGCTGCTCGGCACCCGGCTGTCGGTGTTCGCGCCGCTGCCGCGGCTGGGGCTGATCGTGGTGGACGAGGAACACGACGCCTCGTTCAAGCAGCAGGACAGCCTGCGCTATTCCGCACGCGACGTCGCCATCGCGCGCGGCAAGCAGCGCGACGTGCCGGTGGTGCTCGGCTCGGCCACGCCCTCGCTGGAGAGCTATGCGCAGGCCCTGAACGGGCGCTATCAGTTGATCGAACTGAAGCAGCGCGCCATCAGCCAGGCGCAGTTGCCCGACATCGAGCTCGTCGACCTCAAGCACATTCCGGTCGACAACGGCCTCACCCGCGCCGCGCTCACGGCGCTGACCGACACCCTCGCGCGCGGCGAGCAAAGCCTGGTGTTCCTCAACCGCCGCGGCTACGCCCCGGCCCTGTATTGCCCGAGCTGCGCCTGGGTGTCGCCCTGCCCGCGCTGCTCCGCGCGGCTGGTGCTGCACCGCACCGCTCACCGATTGAAATGCCACCACTGCGGATTCGAGACGCGCATCCCGCCCGAATGCCCGAGTTGCGGCAACCCCGATCTGAAGGCCCTGGGTCAGGGCACGCAGCGGCTGGAGGAAACCCTCAGCACCTTTCTGCCCACCGCGCGCATCCGCCGCATCGACCGCGACACCATGCGCCCACGCGCCTGGGCCGAGCTGGGCGAGGCCGTGCACGGCGGCGAGATCGACATCCTGGTCGGCACCCAGATGCTGGCCAAGGGGCATGACTTCCCCAACATGACGCTGGCGCTGATTCTCGACACCGACGGGGCGCTCTACAGCCCCGACTTCCGCGCCACCGAACGCCTGTTCGCGCAGCTGATGCAGGTGGCCGGCCGCGCCGGGCGCGCCGACAAGCCCGGCCGCGTGCTGATCCAGACCGCCTTCCCTGATCATCCTTTATTCCGTTACCTGCAGCGCCACGACTACGCGGGCTACGCGCGCGAACTCCTGGCCGAACGCCGCCAGCTCGAGTTGCCGCCGTTCACCCGCCAGGTGCTGCTGCGCGCCGAAGCCACCACGATGGATTCGGCGCTCGCCTTCCTCAAGCGCGCTGCGGCGCTGACGCCCGACCATCCGGAAGTCAGCGTGTTCGGTGCCACCCCGGCACCGATGGCGCGCGTAGCCAATCTGGAACGCGCACAACTACTGATCCAGTCGTCACAGCGCCAGGCCCTGCAGGCTTTCGTGCGCGACTGGCGGCCGCAACTCGATACCATCCGGCCGCGCATTGCGCGCTGGTCGCTCGATGTCGACCCCCTGGTGTTCTGAGCGCCCGTGTTTTGATGCCCCGCGCACGGCGCTTATAATCGCGGGCTACCCATTCGAACACTGAGGATGCGTCCGACGTCCCGTCCTCTTTGTAACCATGCCCAACATCCATCCGCTCAAAGAACAGATCGCCCTGCTGGTCGGCATCGCCCTCGAAACCGTGGCGCCCGACACCCCGGTCAGCCTGGAAATCGAACGCCCAAAAAACCCCGACCACGGCGACTTTTCCAGCAACGCGGCGATGCAGCTGGCGCGCCCGCTGAAGAAGAACCCGCGCGAACTGGCGCAGCTGATTCTCACCGAGCTACCCAAATCACCGCTGATCGCCAAGGCCGAAATCGCCGGCGCCGGCTTCATCAATTTCCATCTCACGCCTGCGGCCTGGCAAGGCCTGGTGCAGCAGATCCGTTCGGCCGGCGCGCAATTCGGACGCGGTGATGCGGGCAAAGGCCACAAGATGCTGGTCGAGTTCGTTTCCGCCAACCCGACCGGGCCGCTGCACGTCGGCCACGGCCGCCAGGCGGCGCTGGGCGATGCGATTTGCAACCTGTATGCGATGCAGGGTTGGGATGTCACGCGCGAGTTCTATTACAACGACGCCGGCGTGCAGATCGCCACGCTGGCCAACAGCGTGCAGGCGCGTGCACTCGGGTTGAAGCCGGGCGATGCCGAGTGGCCGGAAACCGCCTACAACGGCGACTACATCGCCGACATCGCGACGGATTTTCTGGCAAAAAAGACGGTGAAGTCGGACGACCGCGACTTCACCGCGCCGGGCGACATTGACGATCTAGACTCGATCCGCCAGTTCGCCGTCGCCTATTTGCGCCACGAGCAGGACCTCGACCTGCAGGCCTTCGCGGTGCGCTTCGACCACTATTATCTGGAGTCGAGCCTGTACACCAGCGGCCGCGTCGCGGCGACCGTGCAGCGGCTCGTCGACGCCGGCAAGACCTACGAGCAGGACGGCGCGCTGTGGCTCAGAACCACCGACTACGGCGACGACAAGGACCGCGTGATGAAGAAGTCCGACGGCACCTACACCTATTTCGTGCCGGACGTCGCCTATCACATCGCCAAGTGGGAGCGCGGCTTCGAACGCGCGATCAACATCCAGGGCACCGACCACCACGGCACCATCGCCCGCGTTCGCGCCGGCCTGCAGGCCGCCAACGTCGGCATCCCAGAAGGCTATCCCGACTACCTGCTCCACACGATGATCCGGGTCATGCGCGGCGGCGAGGAAGTGAAAATCTCCAAGCGCGCCGGCAGCTACGTCACCCTGCGCGACCTCATCGACTGGACCAGCAAGGATGCGGTGCGCTTCTTCCTGCTCTCCCGCAAGGCCGACACCGAGTACATCTTCGATGTCGATCTCGCGGTCGCCAAGAACACCGACAACCCGGTGTACTACGTGCAATACGCACACGCGCGCATCTGCCGCGTGTTCGAGGAATGGGGCGGCATGTCAGACGCACTGGACGCCGCCGACCTCGCGCCGCTGACCGCGCCGCACGAACTTGATCTGATCCAGCGCCTGGCCGAATATCCGGAAGTCGTCGCCGGCGCCGCGCGCGACCTGGCGCCCCACCTGCTGGTGCATTACCTGCAAATGCTGGCGGGCGATTTCCATGCCTGGTACAACGCCGAGAAATTCCTGGTCGAGAACGAGGCGACGAAGCTCGCCCGCCTCGCGCTGGCCGACGCCACCCGCATCGCGATCGTCAACGGGCTGGCCTTGCTCGGCGTGTCCGCCCCGGAGAAAATGTAGTCATGGCCAAATCTTCATCCCGCAACACCCGCCGCTCGGGCGGCAGTTCCGTATTCACCGGCGTGCTGATCGGTCTCACTGTCGGCGCGATTCTCGCCGTGGGCGTGGCGCTATGGGCCACCGGCAGCAATCCATTCGAGCTTGTCACGCCCGTCCCCGCGCCGACCCCGGTGAAGCCGGCCACGCCGGAAGCGGCCCCCAGCTTCGATTTCTACAAGGTGCTGCCGGGCGATGCCCCGGGCGAACTGCCGCCGTCCACTGCGCCGGCCGCGCCCACGCCGCGCTATTACCTGCAGGCGGGCGCATTCCAGAATCCGAACGATGCCGACAACCTTAAGGCGCAGCTGGCGATGCTGGGCGTTGAGGCCGTCATTCAGACCGGCGAAGTGGCCAACAAGGGCGTGTTCCATCGCGTGCGCGTCGGCCCTTTCAACGCCATGGATGAAGTGAATCGCACCCGCACCCTGCTGACGCAGAACAATATCCCCGCCACGCTGGTCAAAGAAGTTCCCACCTCACAGGAGACGCCTTGATGTTCACCCGCGCACTGGCATTTTTTGCCGCCGCTGTTTTGTCCCTGTCCGCCCTGGCTGCCGGCCCGGAAGCCTTCGAAGGACACGAATACGCCCGCCTGAAAAACCCGCAGCCCATCGCCACCGGCAGCAAGGTCGAGGTGCTGGAATTTTTCTGGTATCGCTGCCCGCATTGCTTTCAGCTTGAACCCGCGCTCAACACCTGGCTGAAGGCTCTGCCGAAAGATGCCCAGGTTCGCCGCGTGCCAGCGGTTTTCCGCGATGACTGGATGCCCGGCGCCAAGCTCTACTACACACTGGAGCAGATGGGCCTGCTCGACAAGCAGCACGACAGGGTGTTCGACGCCTATCACGTGGAAAAAATCAACCTCAACGACCCGGCCGTGCTGGGCGACTGGATTGCCAAACAGGGCGTCGACCGCAAGAAATTCGAAGGCATCTACAACTCATTCTCCACCCAGTCGAAGGCCACCCAAGGCGCACGGCTGGCCACGGCCTACGCCATCAGCGGCGTACCGGCCTTCGTCATCGACGGCAAATACGCGACTTCGGTATCGATGGCGGGCAGCCAGGCGCGGCTGTTCGAAGTGCTCGACCAGTTGATCGTCAAGGCGCGTGCCGAACGCGGCAACAAGAAGGCCACCCGGTAACACGCTTGGCAACTGATCCGCTCAACGTCCCGAATAGACCGCTGCGGGTTTTTATCACGGGCGCGAGTTCCGGCCTGGGCGCGGCGCTCGCGCATCACTACGGTGCGCGGGGCGCGCAACTCGGGCTCGCCGGGCGTCGGCTCGATGGCCTGCAGGACACGACTTCCGGGCTGGACGCGCAGCTGTATCAGGCCGACGTGCGTGATGCGGCGGCCATGCAATCGGCGGCCGCAGCGTTCTTGAGCGAAGTCGGCCCCCCCGATATCGTCATTGCGGCGGCAGGCATCAGTGTCGGTACCCTGACTGAAGAAACGGACGACGCGCCGGTTTTCCGCGCGGTCATGGACGCCAATGTGCTGGGGCTGGTGCATACCTTCCAGCCCTTCATTGCGTCCATGCAGGCGCGCGGCGGCGTGCTGTGCGGTATTTCCAGCGTGGCCGGGGTGCGCGGGCTCCCGGGCGGCGGCGCGTATTCGGCATCGAAGGCCGCGGCGACGGTTTATCTCGAGGCCCTGCGGCTGGAACTGAAAGCACGCGGCATCGCCGTGGTCACCGTCGCGCCGGGCTATATCGATACACCGATGACGCGGGTCAATCCGTATGCCATGCCGTTCAGGATGAGCGCCCCGACTGCGGCAAGCAAAGTGGCGCGCTGCATTGAACGGCGCCGCGCCTATACGGTCATACCGTGGCAGATGACCTGGGTGGCACGTGTGCTGAAATGGCTGCCCATTCCGGTTTATGATTCGTTATTCCTGAACGCGCCGCGCAAGCCTCGCAGGCTGCCAACCTGAGCGCGTCATCAAATTGCCAGTGGAGTAACCATGTCCCACCCCCTGAACATCATCCTGATCGACGATCATCCTCTGCTGCGCATGGGGGTGGCGGGCTACATCCAGCAGGAGCCGGACCTGACGCTCACCGCGCAACTGGCCAATGCGGCCGAGCTGCACGCCTGGATCGCCGCGGGCAACACGGCCGATGCCGCCCTGCTCGACCGCTCGCTGCCCGATGCCGACGGCCTCGACCTCGTCTCCGACCTGCGTGACCTCGGCATCAAGGTCATCATGCTCACCATTGCCGATTCCGACGAGGAAATCTCCGAGGCGATCTCGTCCGGCGTCGATGGCTATGTCATCAAGTCGAGCGACCCCGACCAGGTGCTGGCGGCGATCCGCAGCGTGTGCGACGGCCAGAGCAGCTTTCCGCTCAGCATCATGCAGAAGATGGCGCGCGGCGAGCTCAACAACAGCGCGCTGGCCGCGCTGACCGCCCGTGAGATGGAAATCGTCAACCACGTGAAGGAGGGCCTGTCCAACAAGGCCATCGCCTACCAGATGACGCTGTCGGAAAACACCGTGCGCAACCACCTGCGCAACATCATGGAAAAGCTCGGGCTGAGAAACCGCGTCCAGGTCGCCACGCTGGCGTTGAAGGAAGATCACAAGCGGCACTGAGCCGCCCTCCTCAATGAAAAAACGCGGCTCGATGCCGCGTTTTTTTCGCCGTCTTGCTTATTCCACCGTTACAGATTTCGCCAGATTTCGGGGTTTGTCCACGTCGGTGCCCTTTTGCAGGGCGGCATGATACGACAGCATTTGCAGCGTCACGGTGTGCAGAATTGGCGACAACGCGCCGTTGCTGCCGCCGGGCAGCTTGATCACGTGCACAAAGGCCGATTCCTCGATATGCACATCGCCGTCGGCGAACACGTACAGCTCGCCGCCGCGCGCACGCACTTCCTGCATGTTCGATTTCAGTTTTTCGATCAACTGGTCATTCGGTGCGATGGTGATGACGGGCATGTCCTCGTCCACCAGCGCCAGCGGACCGTGCTTGAGTTCGCCCGCCGGGTAGGCTTCGGCGTGAATGTAGGAAATTTCCTTCAGCTTCAGCGCGCCTTCGAGCGCCACCGGATAATGCACGCCGCGCCCGAGAAACAGCGCGTGATGCTTGTTGGCAAAGCGCTGCGCCCAGGCCTCGACCTGCGGCTCGAGCGCCAGCACCTGCTGCGTCTTGTTGGGCAGGCTGCGCAGCTCGGCCAGATACGCAGCTTCCTGTTCCGCGCTGAGCCGCCCGCGCAGCTTGGCCAGCACCAGCGTCAGCAGGAACAGTGCGGCAAGCTGCGTGGTGAAGGCCTTGGTCGAGGCGACGCCGATTTCCGGGCCGGCGCGGGTGAGGAATTTCAGGCGCGACGCGCGGGTGAGGGCCGACTCCGGCACGTTGCAGATCGTCAGCGTCTTCTGCTGGCCCAGGGTCTTGGCGTGGTTCAACGCCGCCAGCGTGTCGGCGGTTTCACCCGACTGCGAAATGGTGACGATGAGCGCATCGGGGTTGGGCACCGTCGTGCGGTAGCGGTACTCGCTGGCGATTTCGGCATGCGCTGGTATACCCGCAATCTCTTCCAGCCAGTACGTGGCCACTTTCGCCGCATGGTAACTGGTGCCACAGGCGAGGAAGGTGACCGCATTCACCTTGCTCAATACTTCGGCGGCGTCGAAACCGAACCATTCGGGCTGCACGCTATCCTGCGTCACCGCGGTCAGCAGCGTCTCGGTGAGCGCGCGTGGCTGCTCGTGGATTTCCTTTTGCATGAAGTGGCGGTAATTGCCGAGCTCCGCCATGTCGGCCGACAGTTCGGAAATGTGCACGCTGCGGTCGACCGGCTTGCCTGCGGCGTCATACACCGCCACCGTCAACAGACCGAGATCGGCCACGTCGCCCTCTTCCAGATACATCACCCGCTGGGTCACCGGCAGCAGGGCCGAGACGTCGGATGCGATGAAGTTTTCCTCGATGCCCAGCCCGATCAGGAGCGGGCTGCCCTTGCGCGCACAGATCAGCCGATGGGGTGAGTCAGCGCTCACCACGCCGATCGCATAGGCCCCTTCGAGTTCAGCCGCGGCGGCGCGGGTGGCCGCGAGCAGGTCTTTCGTCGAGCGGTAATACAGTTCGATCAGGTGCGCGATGACTTCGGTGTCGGTTTCCGAGGTGAACACAAACCCTTCGCCCTTCAGGCGGGTGCGGAGGGCTTCGTGGTTTTCAATGATGCCGTTATGGACGACCGCGAGGCCGCCGCTGACGTGCGGGTGCGCGTTGGCTTCGGACGGCGCGCCGTGGGTCGCCCAGCGCGTGTGTGCAATGCCGAGGTTGCCACTCACCTGCTGCGCCGCACATTCCTCGGCCAGCGAGGCGACGCGGCCAACGCTGCGCACACGCTTCAGGCCACCATCAATAATCACCAGTCCAGCCGAATCGTAGCCGCGGTATTCCAGGCGTCGGAGACCTTCGAGCAGGATGGGAACGACGTTGCGTTGCGCTACCGCGCCGATAATGCCGCACATGACTAGCTTTCCTTTTTCTGTTTGACCGGGCGCTTCCAGCCGCTGAGCGTGAGCTGCTTCGCCCGCGACAGGGTGAGTTCGCCGGCCGGCGCGTCGCGGGTCAGCGTGGTGCCGGCACCCAGGGTGGCGCCGCGGCCAACAGTGACCGGCGCGACCAGTTGCGTGTCGGAGCCGACGAAGACCTCGTCCTCGATCACCGTGCGGTGCTTGTTGGCGCCGTCGTAATTGCAGGTGATGGTGCCGGCGCCGATGTTGACCTTCTTGCCCATGGTGGTGTCGCCCACGTAGGACAGATGGTTGATCTTCGAGCCGTCGTCGATCTGGCTGTTCTTGATCTCGACGAAGTTGCCGACGTGCACGTCGCGCGCCAGGGTGGTGCCGGGACGGATGCGTGAGAAGGGTCCGAGCCGGTTGGCTTCGCCGATGGTCGCGTCGTCGATCAGGGTGAAGGCGTCGATCCGGGTGCCCGCAGCCACCGTCACGTTGCGCAGTACGCAGTGAGCGCCTACTTGCACGCCGTCACCCAGTTGCACATGGCCTTCGAACACGCAGCTGACGTCGATGCTGACGTCGCGCCCGCAGATCAATGTGCCGCGCACGTCGAGCCGTGCCGGATCCAGCAGGGTCACGCCGGCCTCGAGCAGCGCCTGGGCGATCTCACCCTGGTGGATGCGCTCGAGCTGCGCCAGCTGCGCCTTGCTGTTGACGCCCAGAACTTCCCATTCATAGGCGGGCTGGTGCGTTTCCACGTCGACGCCATCGCGCACTGCCAGTGCGATGATGTCGGTCAGGTAGTACTCGCCCTGCGCGTTGTCATTCTTCAGTTCGGCAATCCAGCGCTTCAACTGGCGCGTCGCCACCGCGAGGATGCCGGTGTTGACCTCCTGGATCGCGCGCTCGGCTGGCGTCGCATCCTTGTGCTCGACAATGCGCGTGACCCGGCTGTTCTGGCGCACGATGCGGCCATAGCCGTCGGGGTGCGCCAGGTTCACGGTGAGCAGGCCCAGTTTTCCGGATTGCGCGGCCGCCACCAGTGGCTTCAGGGTCGAAACGTGCGTCAACGGTACGTCGCCGTACAGCACCAGCGTGACGCTGTCGTCGGCCAGTTGGGGCAACGCCTGCTTCACCGCATGGCCGGTGCCGTGCTGTTCGGCCTGGAGCACAAACGTCAGCTTGTCGTCAGGCAGCGCCTGCGGCACGGCCTCGCCGCCAAAGCCATAAACCACGCAGGTCTGCACGGCGCCGAGGGCGTGCGCGGCATCGACCACGTGCGCCAGCAGGGGTTTGCCGGCAAGCTTGTGCAGCACCTTGGGCAGGTCGGAGCGCATGCGGGTACCTTTGCCCGCAGCGAGAATCAGGATTTCCAGTTTCGAATGCATGCGTTTCTATTTAATTGTGTGCCGTTACAGCACCTTGCATGTGCAAGGTTCAGGCCAAGTATAAGGCTTTGGCATGCTCTCCAAAATGAATTCCTGCCCCGGATTCACAAGGACAGCCTGCCGACGCAATGTCGGCCATTTGCGTTCATTGGGGCTCGTGCTTTTTTTGTCACGTGCGTATTCACAAAGCCCCTGCTTTTGTCTTAAATTAAGAGTGTTTCGTCCTTTTAACGGGCTGCCCATTCCTGCTTCAGGACGCTGTCGTTTATCAAGCTTGCTGCTATCAAGCTTGCTGCGCGAATGCATTTTATGTTCCCCCTCGTGACCTGCCTCTATTCGAAAGGATTCAGTTTTGACAACCAAGCGCCCCGCCCCGCCTGAAATCGATCCGGCCGCCCTGACTTCTCCGCGCCGGAAGAACGGCGAGCCCCGGAAATTGGTCGGTGGCGATGTAGTGCCCTCGCACAGCCAACGAGGCATCGAGTCGTTCACCGTCAGTGAGTCCGTCAACGCCGCGCAGGAATCGAAGATTGTTGCAGTCAATGACATTCTCGACCATGCCGGAAACGGCAGCCCCGAGTTGATCGAATCCCTCAAAGCCATCCTTGCCGGCGCCTCCCCCGAGGATGCCGAAGTGCTGCGCAACGCGCTGCTTAAAACTCCGCAGCCCGACGTGCCGGGCATTACGCTGGACCCCGATGCCGAGCTGGCGGACGACTGGCGCGACGGTGGCTATCCCTACAAAAACCTGATGTCCCGTAAGAGCTACGAGCGGCAGAAATACCGGCTGCAGGTGGAATTGCTGAAACTGCAGGCCTGGGTCAAGGAAACGGGGCAGAAGGTGGTGATCCTGTTCGAGGGCCGCGATGCCGCCGGCAAGGGCGGCACCATCAAGCGTTTCATGGAGCACCTCAACCCGCGTGGTGCGCATGTGGTCGCACTGGAAAAGCCGAGCGAGACAGAGCGTGGCCAGTGGTATTTCCAGCGCTATGTCCAGCATCTGCCCACCGCAGGTGAAATCGCCCTGTTCGACCGCTCCTGGTACAACCGCGCCGGCGTCGAGCGGGTGATGGGTTTCTGCAACCAGGATGAATATCTCGAGTTCATGCGCCAGGCACCCGAGTTCGAGCGCAATCTGGTCAGAAGCGGCGTGCACCTGATCAAGTTCTGGTTCTCGGTCAGCCGCGAGGAGCAGCGCCGCCGTTTCAAGGAACGCGAAGTCCATCCTCTGAAGCATTGGAAGCTTTCGCCTATTGATCTGGCGTCTCTGGACAAATGGGATGAATACACCCGGGCCAAGGAATCGATGTTCTTCTACACCGATACCGCCGACTCGCCGTGGACGGTCATCAAGTCGGATGACAAGAAACGGGCGCGGCTCAATGCCATGCGCTACGTGCTGCACCGGCTACCCTATGCCAACAAGGATGTCTCGCACATCGGCCCGCTGGATCTGCTGCTGGTGGGACGCGCCCATGTGGTCTATGAGCGCGGCGAGCGGCAGGACAGTCCCTTGCTTTGACTGAACGTTCAACCATCGCAAATTCAAGCTAAAAAAAACGGGGGCCAAAGCCCCCGTTTTCGTTTACTGCAGTTGCAATCAGTTCAGGCGCTGCAACTCGACGCGACGGTTCTGGGCACGACCCTCTTCCGTTGCGTTGTCGGCAACCGGTTTCGTCTCGCCATAACCCTTGGCGGTCAGACGTTCCGCGGCGATACCCTTGCTGATCAGGTAGTTGCGCACCGCTTCAGCACGTTCCTGCGACAGCGTCATGTTGTAATCGTCCTTGCCTTTGCTGTCGGTATGGCCCGCGACCTCGATATTCGCATTTTGCCAATCCGCCAGGCTGGTTGCCGTCTTGTCGAGAATTGCGGCGGCTTCCGGGCGCAGGGTCGCCTTGTCGAAGTCAAATTCCACGCCTTCAAGCACCAGCGGGGGCGGGCAGCCATCGGCCGTTTTTGCGTAAACTGTGGGGCACTTGTCGGCGCCGTCTACGATGCCATCACCGTCCGTGTCGAATTCGCAGCCGTCTGCATTGACCTTACGGCCGGCAGGGGTGCCAGGGCATTTGTCCTTACTGTCGACGACGCCGTCGCCGTCGCTATCTGCTTCGGGAACCGGGGCAGGGGCGGGGGCGGGTGCCGGCGCTGGCGGCGGGGCCACCACTACGGGCGCAACGCATTCCTTATCCACAAGACCGCGTCCCGGACAACCGATCGTCTTGGTGACTTCATACCCGGTGGTTTTACCGGTTGGGCTGGCCTTGTTCGACGGGTCATAGAACCCTTCTTGCGCATGGGCCGTCATGACACCCGCAGACATCAAGGCCGCACCCAAGACGCTAAAAACAAAAAACTTTGTACGCATGTTTTATTTTCCTCTGATGAGTTTGATGAGATCCTGTGCGAATACTTGCATGTTCTCTTCACGCGTGAAATAAGACCTTGGTCTAATTGCCGCAACATAGACGGCTCAATAGATGAAATGACCAATTCCTACTACACCGGAACACTCTAGTACATTATTGGCAATCAATTCCAATATTTAGCGAAGGCGTCCCTCAATTCTCGAAAATTGGCTGGTCAAATTTGTTGTCCTGAAGCCAGTGGAATGTGCGCGCCACGACTCTTTAACACCACCCATCCTCAATCCAGATCCTGCTGTCCAATAAAAAAGGCAACCGTAGGGTTGCCTTTTTCGTTTTTGAATGGCGCCGGTCAAGTCAGCTTGCGCATTTTCTTGATCGCTGCCAACTGCGCCACCGCCTGCGCCAGTTCGATCTGCGCCTGCGCGTAATCGATATTCGCCGCCTTGTCCTTCATCGCTTCCTCAGCGGCGCGCATGGCTTCGAGCGCCTTGGCTTCGTCGAGGTCGGCGCCGCGAATGGCGGAGTCGGACAGGATGGTGACGACATGCGGCTGCACTTCGAGAATACCGCCGGAGACGTAGACCAGTTCTTCTTCTGCCTGATTCGGTACCTTGATGCGCACCGAACCCGCTTTCAGCGTGGTCAGCAACGGCGTGTGACGCGGGTAGATGCCTAGCTCGCCGCGCTGCCCGGGGGCGATCACCACTTCGGCGGTGCCGGAGTAGAGTGATTTTTCTGCGCTGACGATGTCGACGTGTAGGGTCATGGCCATATTGATTTCCTTGTTAGGCGTCAGGGGCAAGGCGGAAACCGCCCGCCCCCTACGCTTTACGCCTTACTGAATGGTCTTCGCTTTTTCAACCGCTTCTTCGATCGGGCCGACCATGTAGAAGGCCTGTTCCGGCAGGTGATCGTATTCGCCTTCGACGATCGCCTTGAAGCCGGCGATGGTCTCTTTCAGCGTGACGTACTTGCCCGGCGCGCCGGTGAACACTTCGGCAACGAAGAAGGGCTGCGACAGGAAGCGCTGGATTTTACGCGCACGAGTCACAGCCAGCTTGTCTTCCGGCGACAGTTCGTCCATGCCCAGAATCGCGATGATGTCGCGCAGTTCCTTGTACTTCTGCAGGGTGCCCTGCACCGCACGGGCCACGCCGTAGTGCTCTTCGCCGACCACCTGCGGATCGAGAATCCGCGACGTCGAGTCGAGCGGATCCACCGCCGGGTAGATGCCCAGTTCGGCAACCTGACGCGACAGCACCAGGGTGGCATCGAGGTGGGCGAAGGTGGTGGCGGGCGACGGGTCGGTCAAGTCGTCCGCCGGCACGTACACGGCCTGGAACGAGGTGATCGAACCGGTGCGGGTGGAGGTGATGCGCTCCTGCAGGCGGCCCATTTCGTCGGCCAGCGTCGGCTGGTAGCCCACCGCGGACGGCATCCGGCCCAGCAGCGCGGACACTTCGGTACCGGCCAGGGTGTAGCGGTAGATGTTGTCCACGAACAGCAGCACGTCGCGGCCTTCGTCACGGAAGTATTCGGCCATCGTCAGGCCGGTCAGCGCGACGCGCAGACGGTTGCCGGGCGGCTCGTTCATCTGGCCGTAGACCAGTGCGACCTTGTCCAGCACGCCGCCTTCCTTCATCTCGTGATAGAAGTCGTTACCTTCGCGAGTCCGCTCACCCACACCGGCGAACACTGAGAAACCGGAGTGCGCCACGGCGATGTTGCGGATCAGTTCCATCAGCGTCACGGTCTTGCCCACGCCGGCGCCGCCGAACAGGCCAACCTTACCGCCCTTGGCGATCGGCATGATCAGGTCGATCACCTTGATGCCGGTTTCGAGAATTTCGACGGTCGCGGCCTGGTCGGCGTACGCCGGCGGCTTGCGGTGAATCGGCATGTGGGTGTCGGCGTTGACCGGACCCGCTTCGTCAATCGGCGTTCCCAGCACGTTCATGATACGGCCCAGGGTGGCCTGGCCGACCGGCACCATGATCGGGTTGCCGGTAGCGAGTACTTCCATGCCGCGGCGCAGGCCGTCGGTGGAGCCCATCGCAATGGCGCGAACGATGCCGTCGCCCAACTGCTGCTGGACTTCCATCGTCAGTTCAGGCGACTGCATTTTCAGCGCTTCGAAGACCTTCGGCAAGGATTCACGTGAAAACTCCACGTCCACCACAGCGCCGATGATCTGAACAATTTTTCCGTTGCTCATGTTGATTTCCTAAAAAATTAAATTCTGTAAGCGCTCAAACTGCAGCGGCGCCCGCGACGATCTCGGACAGTTCCTTCGTGATCGCGGCCTGACGGGTCTTGTTGTAAATCAGCTTCAGTTCGCCGATCACGTCCTTGGCGTTGTCCGACGCTGCCTTCATCGCCACCATCCGGGCCGACTGCTCGCATGCGATGTTTTCGGCCACGCCCTGATACACCAGCGACTCGATGTAGCGCATCAGCATGCCGTCCACGACCGGCTGGGCATCGGGCTCGTATATATAGTCCCAGTGCGTTTTCAGGCTGGCTTCTTCCTCGTCTTCCATCTGCGCCAGGGGCAGCAACTGGGTCAGCGTCGGCTCCTGCTTCATCGTGTTGACGAAGCGGTTGTAGACGATGTAAAGCGCGTCAATCCGGCCTTCCAGATAAGCGTCCAGCATGACCTTGACGGGGCCGATCAGCTTTTCAAGGTGCGGGATATCCCCATAGCCCGTAAGCTGCGAGACCACGTTGGCGCCCAGGCGCTGCGAGAATCCCAGCCCCTTGTTGCCGATCGCGGTGACGTCGATGCCGACGCCCGCGGCTTCCCACTGCTTCATCTGGGTGACCATCATGCGGAAGGCGTTGGTATTGAGGCCGCCACACAGGCCCTTGTCCGACGAAACCACGATGAGGCCGACGCGCTTGACGTTCTCACGTGCAATCACGAAGGGGTGCTTGTATTCCGTGTGCGCATACGCCAAGTGGGTCGCCACACGGGCGATTTTCTCGGCGTACGGACGCGCGGCCCGCATGCGTTCCTGCGCCTTGCGCATTTTGGACGCGGCGACCATTTCCATGGCCTTGGTGATCTTGCGCGTACTTTCTACGCTCTTGATCTTGGTCCGTATCTCTTTTCCGGCTGCCATAATGGCTCCTAATCAGCGCGGTCTATCAATAGACGCCGGTTTTCTTGAACTCTTCCACCGCGGCGGTGAGCGCCTGCTCGGTGGCGTCATCCAGGTTGCCGCTGGTTTCGATGGTCTCCAGGATGCTGGCGTACTTGGATTTCATGAAAGCCAGCAGGGCGGATTCGAACGGAAGAATCTTTTTGATTTCGACGTCGTCCATGTAGCCTTTGTTGACGGCAAACAGGGTCAGCGCCATCTGCGAAACCGACATCGGTGAATACTGTGCCTGCTTCATCAGTTCGGTGACGCGACGACCGCGCTCAAGCTGCTTCAGCGTGGCCGCATCCAGATCGGAGGCAAACTGGGCGAAGGCCGCGAGTTCGCGATACTGCGCCAGGGCCAGACGAATACCACCGCCAAGCTTCTTGATGACCTTGGTCTGCGCAGCACCACCGACGCGGGACACCGACAGACCGGCGTTGATCGCGGGACGGATACCGGCGTTGAAGAGGTCGGTTTCCAGGAAGATCTGGCCGTCGGTAATCGAGATCACGTTGGTCGGCACGAAGGCGGACACGTCGCCGGCCTGGGTTTCGATGATCGGCAGCGCGGTCAGCGAACCGGTCTTGCCCTTGACGGCGCCATTGGTGATCTTTTCGACGTAGTCGGCGTTGACGCGCGCGGCACGCTCAAGCAGGCGCGAGTGCAGGTAGAACACGTCGCCGGGGTAGGCTTCGCGGCCCGGCGGACGGCGCAGCAGCAGCGACACCTGACGGTAGGCCCAGGCCTGCTTGGTCAGGTCGTCGTAAACGATCAGCGCGTCTTCACCGATGTCGCGGAAGAATTCGCCCATGGTGCAGCCGGAGTACGGTGCGATGTACTGCATGGCGGCGGCGTCAGACGCGGTCGCAGCCACGACGATGGTGTGATCCATCGCGCCGTGCTCTTCCAGCTTGCGCACCACGTTGGCAACCGAAGAAGCCTTCTGGCCGATGGCGACGTAGATACACTTCACGCCGGTGCCCTTCTGGTTGATGATGGCGTCGATCGCGACGGCGGTCTTGCCGGTCTGGCGGTCGCCAATGATCAGCTCGCGCTGGCCACGGCCGATCGGCACCATGGCGTCGATCGACTTCAAGCCGGTCTGCACCGGCTGGTCGACCGATTTGCGTTCGATCACGCCGGGCGCAATGCGCTCGATCGGCATGGTGGTATCTGCGGCGATGGGGCCCTTGCCGTCAATCGGCTGGCCCAGCGAGTTCACCACGCGACCGAGCAAGCCACGGCCAACCGGCACTTCCAGAATGCGGCCGGTGCACTTGGCCACGTCGCCTTCGGTGATGTGTTCGTAATCGCCCAGGATCACCGCGCCGACCGAGTCGCGCTCGAGGTTGAGCGCCACGCCGAAGGTGTTGCCCGGCAGTTCGATCATTTCACCCGACATCACGTCGGACAAACCATGAATGCGGACGATGCCGTCGGTGACGGAAACGATCGTGCCCTGGGTGCGCAGTTCGCTCGAGGCACCGAGGTTTTCGATCTTGGCCTTAATCAGTTCGCTGATTTCGCTTGGATTCAATTGCATTTTGTTCTCCGAACCATGAGGTTCCGATAAATATCAGTTGGATGAGCCTGGGCTGCGCCTTAAGCCTGGAGGGCGAAGGACATGCGCTGCAGCCGCCCCTTCACCGAGCCGTCTATGACCTGGTCGCCGATAGCGATGACCGCGCCGCCGATCAGCTCCGGATCGACCGCCACCTGCACGTTCACCGCGCGGTTGAACTTGGCCTTGAGTCCGGCCACCAGATCGTCGATCTGTGCCTGCGTCAGTTCCTGAGCGCTGGTGATCGTCGCCTCGAGCGTGCCTTCGGCATTCGCCTTGAGCGTCTCGAATTGCGCGGCAATTTCAGGCAGCACCGTCAGCCGGCCGTTTTCAGCCAGCACCTTGACGAAATTGCTGCCGCGCTCGCCGAGGTCGGCACCGGCCACCTCGATGATCAGGCCGGCCACACGATCCGACGACACAGCCGGATCGGCGATCAGCGCCGTCACCTGAGCATCGGACACGATGGCCGCAAGCGTTGCGACGCGTGACGACCAGCCTGCCAGGTCATTCTCGCCCTTCGCCATGCGGAAGACCGCTTCGGCGTAGGGACGTGCCAGGGTAGACAGTTCGCTCATGGCTTACAGCTCGGCTTTCAGCTGGCCCAGCAGGTCAGCATGCGTTTGCGCGTTGACTTCGCGACGCAGGATCTTCTCTGCGCCAGCCACGGCCAGCGCAGCCACCTGTTCGCGCAGGCTTTCGCGTGCACGGTTGGCTTCCTGGTCGATATTGGCCTGAGCGGCAGCCAGCTGACGGTCGCCTTCTTCCTTGGCGGCCATTTTGGCTTCTTCGACGATTTGAGCAGCACGCTTTTCAGCCTGGGCAATCACTTCAGCGGCCTGGGCCTTGGCATCACGCAGGTTTTCGGCTGCCTTTTTGGCGGCCAGTTCCAGCTCGTGCTTGCCGCGGTCTCCCGCGGCAAGGCCGTCGGCGATCTGCTTCTTGCGCGTCTCGAGCGCGTTCATGATCGGCGGCCACACAAACTTCATGCAGAACCACACGAAGAAAATAAACGTGATGGACTGGCCGATCAAAGTTGCGTTGAAATTCATATCCGCACCTTAAATAACGGGGTTAGTAAAGTTCCGTACCAACCTGCGAATTAACCGGCAACGGCGAACAGAACGTACATGGCCAGACCGACAGCGATCATCGGCACGGCGTCGACCAGACCCATCACGATGAAGAACTGGGTACGCAGCATCGGGATCAGTTCGGGCTGACGGGCAGCACCTTCGAGGAAGCGGCCACCGAGGATGCCGATACCAACGGCTGCACCGAGTGCGCCCAGACCCATCATCAGGGCACCAGCGATAAACAGCACGGCTTGAGTCATTTCCATTTGTTGCTCCTAAAAGTAAAAATCAAAGTTAAAAACAGAAAACCAGTTAATCGTTACAGCAGAAATCAGTGATGCTCGGCATGCGCCATGTCCAGATACACAATGGTCAGCGTCATGAAGATAAAGGCCTGCAGCGTGATGATGAGGATGTGGAACACCGCCCACGCCCACTGCAGCGCACCGCCGAACACAGCCAGAATCCAGCCGCCGCCGAACATCAGCGCAATCAGGATGAAGATCATTTCGCCGGCGTACATGTTGCCGAAGAGACGCAGCGAGAGCGAAATCGGTTTGGCTATCAGGCCGACACCTTCAAGCAGCAGGTTGGCCGGGAACAGCCACTTGGGGAAGGGCTGGAACGCGAGCTCGGAAAAGAAACCGCCCGCGCCTTTCATCTTGATGCTGTAGTACAGCACCAGGACGAAGATCGACAGCGACAGGCCAAAGGTCACGTTGGGGTCGGTTGACGGCACCACTTTCAGATAGGGCACGCCGGCAAGCGTCGCGGCAAAGGGCAGCCAGTCAACCGGCAGCAGGTCCATCACGTTCATCAGGAATACCCAGATGAAGATGGTCAGTGCCAGCGGCGCAACCAGTGCATTCTTATGCGAGAAGGAGCCGCGCACGGAGGTGTCGATGAATTCGATGATCCACTCGACGAAGTTCTGCAGACCGCCAGGTATGCCGGTGGTAGCTTTTTTGGCCGCCATGCGGAAGAAAAACAGGAAGAGAACACCGAGACCGATCGAGAACAGCATGCTGTCGACGTTGATCGCCCAGAAGCCCATGGCCGCCGCTTCTTCTGCACCGTGGGCAAATGTTCTGGTTGCCTCGGTCAGGACGGTACCGTCGTGCCGCGCATAACCTGCGGGCAACTCCCCATAGGTCAGGTTTTGCAGGTGGTGCTTGATGTACTCGCCGGAGGATGCGTATTCCGAAGCCATAGTGATCAAATTCAGTTAAGTGGGTTTTGGATGGATTCGACGCGCGACCCCATTCAAAACCGACCTTGGCAATACCCGTCGCGCGGACAGGCGCTCTACTTTTCGTTACGACTGCTTATCGCCGCTGCCAGCCAAGCAAACTGCGCCAGCACCAGACCCAGCAGCATGGGCAGGGGCGCCAGCTTCAGCACGCCAAGGCCCACAAGCAGCAGCCCCACCAGCAAAACCAGCCGTTCGATCCCCGCACGGATAAACAGCTTGAACAAGCGATGCTGATCCCACTCGGGATGACGCATCGACCCTCGTTCGCGCCAGACCAGCACCGCGCTGACCGCCAGCGCCACCAGTACGCCATACGCTACGGCGATGCCTGCGCCGACCCCGGCAACAATCCACCCGATCAGCGCAGCGATGGGCGCCAGCCCCGCCTGCGCCAGCGCAACCCGCTGGGTGCCAGAAATGCCGATACGGCGGTTGCCGGTAAACATTAGCCGGCGATGATACTAGAATTAGTGAGGCCTATGCAATCATCAAACAGCTTGATGATGAATTTCAGTACGTAGTGATGTTGTATAGCGCATCGACATCCACTCGCGCCGATTTTTGTCTTTAGAGCTGGATTCCCAGCTTTTGCAGCAGGCCCTGCAACTCTTCGGAACTCGCAAATTGCAGGGTCAGCTTGCCACCGCCTTTGCTGCTGCTTTGCACGTGAGCGGTCATGCCCAGCGCATCCGACAGCGCCTCTTCCAGCCGCAGGATATCGCGCGAAACGGCCGGCTTGGCGGGCTGGGTCGACGTGTTGTCTTTCAACCGCGCCACGCGGCGCTCGACCTCGCGCACCGACAGGCCGCGGGTTTCGATTTCGTGCGCCAGTTCGCGTTGCGCATTCGCGTGCAGGGGCAGCAAGGCGCGCGCGTGGCCCATTTCGATGAGGCCGGCAGTCAGCATGTCCTGCACCGGGCGCGACAGGTTCAGCAAGCGCAACAGGTTGGAGACCGCTGTGCGTGATTTTCCGACTGCCTGCGCCGCGGCGTCGTGGGTCATGCCGAATTCATGGATGAGGCGCTGCAGGCCATGCGCCTCGTCGATGGCATTGAGGTCTTCGCGCTGGATGTTTTCGATCAGCGCCATCGCCGCCACCGCGTCGTCGGCGACCTCGCGCACCAGCACCGGGATTTCGGCGAGGCCGGCCAGTTGGGCCGCGCGCCAGCGCCGCTCACCGGCGATGATCTCGTAGCCGCCGGCAACTTCGCGCGCGAGGATCGGCTGCATCAGCCCCTGGGCGCGAATGGAGTCGGCGAGTTCCTGCAACGATTCGCTGTCCATCTGGGTACGTGGCTGGTATTTGCCGGGCGCCAGATGCGTCACCTTCATCATGCGCAGGTCGCCCTGCGGCGGCGCGGCATTGTCTTCGCCGCCCAGCAGCGCGTCGAGTCCGCGCCCCAATCCCTTAAGCTTGGCCATCTGTGTTCTCCCCGGCCGCAAGGCCTGAATGCATGTCCTTCTGGCTCCGTTTGAGCATTTCCTCGGCGAGTTCCATATACGCTTTGGCGCCCTTGCACTGAGGGTCATAGGCGAGCACGGGCAAGCCGTGGCTGGGCGCCTCCGCCAGCCGCACGTTGCGCGGAATCACGGTGTCGTAGACTTTGTCGCCGAAATGTCGCTTGATCTGGTCCGACACCTGCTGCGCCAGCGTGCTGCGGGGATCGAACATGACCCGCAGCAGGCCCTCGATCTGGATATCCGGATTCAGCCGCTGCTTCACCTTCTTGATGGTGGCAACCAGATCGGTCAGCCCTTCCAGCGCGTAGTACTCGCATTGCATCGGGATCAGCACCGACTCGGCTGCGGCAAACGCGTTGACGGTCAATAGATTCAGCGTCGGCGGACAGTCCATCAGGATGAAATCGTAGTCGTCGGCCACCTGCCGCAGCGCCACCTTCAGGCGCAGGTCGCGCTGCTCCAGATTCACCAGATCGATTTCCGCCCCCGCGAGTTCACGGTTGGCCGGAATGACGTCGAAATGGCCGGGCTCGGAACGCATCCGCGCATCGCGCAAGGTCACCTGGTTCAGCAGGATCTGGTACACGGTCGGCAGCGCGGTGCGCTTTTCAATGCCCGCGCCCATGGTCGCATTGCCCTGCGGATCAAGGTCGGCCAGCAGCACGCGCTGACCCAGCTCAGCGAGGCTCGCGGCCAGGTTGACTGCCGTCGTCGTCTTGCCGACGCCGCCCTTCTGGTTGGCGATCGCCACTATTTTTGTCATCAAGCAGGCTCCAGAACAATCAAATGGCGGCTCGCATCCAGCCCGGGGACGACCAACGCGTGGTCAGCGCTCACTCTCACGCCAGCCGGCAGCTGTGCGATCTCTTCATTCGGGTACAGACCCTTCATCGCCAGCCAGTGGCCGCCCGGTTTGAGCAGATGGCGGGTCAGCGTGACGAATTCCCTGAGGTCGGAAAACGCACGCGAGGTAACAATATCGAAGCCGGTTTCCGGGCGGAAGTCTTCCACCCGGCCAGTTGCCACTTGCAGGTTTGCCAGCCCCAACTCGGCCTTCGCCTGCAGCAGAAAAGCGGTTTTCTTGGCGATGCTGTCGATCAGCGTCACCTGCAATTCGGGCCGTGCGATCGCCAGCGGGACGCCAGGCAGGCCGCCGCCGCTGCCTACATCGAGCACCTTCATCGTCTTGGGCATTGCCCCCTCCCCCTTGGTGGGGGAGGGTTGGGGAGAGGGTGAACGTTCAGCCACCAATGCATCGAAGGTTTCAACCGCCGCCAGCGAATCCAGCAAGTGATGGCTCACCATCCGCTCGGCTTCGCGCACCGCGGTGAGGTTGTAAACCCGATTCCATTTCTCGAGCAGCGCCAGATAGGCCAGCAGCTTGGCCTCGGCGCCGTCAGGCAATGCCAGCCCCAGTGCGGCGATGCCCGCCGCAAGTTGTTCTTGAACCGTCATGCGCTCTTTTTCGCCAGTCCGTCAGGGGAAGGCGCGGCGTCAGGCTTGAAGCCCCGCTTGGCATACACCATCAACACCGAAATCGCTGCCGGGGTGATCCCTTGCAATCGCGCCGCCTGGCCCAGCGTTCCGGGGCGCGCCTTCTGCAATCGCTGGCGCACTTCCATCGACAGGCCGGTCAAGAGGCTGTAGTCGAGATCCGGTGGCAGGCGCAGGGTTTCCTGCTCGCGCTGTTTGTCGACTTCATCGTTCTGACGGTCGATGTAACCCTGGTATTTGGCGGCGATTTCGACCTGCTCGGCCACGCGCGGATCGGCCTCCCCTGCCCCGCCGCCGGGCAAGGACAGCACTTGCGCGTAACTCAGATTCGGGCGGCGAAGCAACTCGAACAAGCTGTATTCGTGGTCGATGGGCTGCCCGATGAGGCGGGTGGCCGCCTCGGCCGGCAAAATCGCCGGGTTGACCCAGGTTGCCTTGAGGCGCTCGGTTTCGCGCGCGACCGCATCGCGTTTGCGGTTGAAAGCGTCCCAGCGTGCGTCGTCGACCACGCCGAGCTGACGCCCGGCTTCGGTCAAGCGCATGTCGGCATTGTCCTCGCGCAGCTGAAGGCGGTATTCGGCACGACTGGTGAACATGCGATAGGGCTCGGAGACGCCGCGCGTGATGAGGTCGTCGACCAGCACGCCGAGGTAGGCCTCGTGCCGGCCCGGACTCCACGCGTCTTCCCCCTGCACCTGCAAACCGGCGTTGATGCCGGCCAACAGGCCCTGCGCGGCAGCCTCTTCGTAACCGGTGGTACCGTTGATCTGCCCGGCGAAAAAGAGGCCGCCGATCGATTTGGTTTCGAGCGAAGCCTTGAGGTTGCGCGGGTCGTAGTAGTCGTATTCGATGGCGTAGCCGGGGCGCAGGATGTGCGCGTTTTCCAGGCCCGGGATCGAGCGCACGATGGCCAGCTGCACGTCGAATGGCAGCGAAGTCGAGATGCCGTTGGGGTAGATCTCGTGGGTGCTCAGCCCCTCGGGTTCGAGGAAGATCTGGTGGCTGGCCTTGTCGGCAAAGCGGGTGATCTTGTCCTCGATCGACGGACAGTAGCGCGGCCCCACCCCCTCGATGACGCCGGTATACATCGGCGAACGGTCGAGGCCGCCGCGGATGATCTCGTGCGTTTCCCCAGTGGTGTGGGTGATCCAGCACGGACGCTGCGCGGGGTGCATGGACACATCGCCCATGAAGGAGAACACCGGCGCCGGGTCATCGCCCGGCTGCGCCTGGGTCTGGCTGAAATCGATGGTGCGGCCGTCTATGCGCGGCGGCGTGCCGGTCTTCAATCGGCCCACCGGCAGGTTCAGTTCGCGCAGGCGCGCGGCGAGCGACACCGCGGGCGGGTCGCCCATGCGCCCGGCCTCGAAGTTTTCCAGGCCGACGTGAACCAGACCGGCAAGGAAGGTGCCCGTGGTCAGCACCACCGCACGGCCGCCGAACATGATGCCGAGCTGGGTCTTCACGCCCACGACGCGGTCGCCATCGAGCAGCAGGTCGTCGACCGCCTGCTGGAAGATCGTGAGATTGGGCTGGTTTTCCAGGCGCTGGCGGATCGCCGCCTTGTACAGTACGCGGTCGGCCTGCGCACGAGTGGCGCGCACCGCCGGGCCCTTGGAGGAATTGAGCGTGCGGAACTGGATCCCCGCCTCGTCGGTGGCAATCGCCATCGCGCCGCCCAGCGCGTCGACTTCCTTGACCAGGTGCCCCTTGCCGATGCCGCCGATCGACGGATTGCACGACATCGCGCCCAGTGTTTCGATGTTGTGCGTCAGCAGCAGGGTCTTCACACCCATGCGCGCGGCCGCGAGCGCAGCCTCGGTGCCGGCATGGCCGCCACCGACAACGATGACATCGAAGGATTCGGGGTATTTCATGATGGGCGCCATTCTACCCGTTGCCGGCGTCCGTTTCACGTGAAACATGGTCAGGTGAAACGCGGCGGCACCCGTGCCGCGCCCCGCAAAGCGGCCGCTCAGGCCGCTCAGGCCGTGGCAGCCTTGGCTTCCAGCGCTTCCCAACGCGCCAGCGCGTCGAGCAGTTCGGCCTCGATGGTCTCGCTGCGGGCCTGAAGCGCAGCGGCCTCCTGCGGGCTGGACTGATACAGGGCGGGGTCGGCCAGCCGCTGTGCAATCTGCGCCTGCTCGGCTTCCAGCGCCTGGAGTTGCGCGGGCAAGGCTTCGAGTTCGCGCGCTTCCTTGTAGCTGAGCTTGCTCTTGGGCGCCGGCTTCGCCGGGGCGGGCTGGGCGGAGGTCTTGGGGCTCGCCGCCTGTGCGCTTTCGGAGGCGGCGCGTTGCTGGCGTTGCCGCCAGGCGAGCCAGTCGGCATAGCCGCCGACGATCTCAGTCAGCTTGCCGTCGCCTTCGAACACGATGGACTGGGTGACGACGTTGTCCAGGAAGGTGCGGTCGTGCGAGACGATGAGCACGGTGCCGCTGTACTCCTGCAGCAGCTGCTCCAGCAACTCCAGGGTGTCGATGTCGAGGTCATTGGTCGGCTCGTCCAGCACCAGCAGGTTGGCCGGGCGCGCGAACAGTCGCGCCAGCAGCAGCCGGTTGCGCTCGCCGCCGGACAGCGCCGACACCTTGGCCCGCGCCCGCTCGGGCGGGAACAGAAAGTCTTCCAGATAGCTAATGACATGCTTTCGCTGGCCCGCGATCTCAACAAAGTCGGAACCCGGGGAAATCGTGTCGATCAGCGTCGCCTCGTCATTCAGCTGGTTGCGGAACTGGTCGAAGTAGGCGACCTCCAGCTTGGTGCCTTGCTTGATCTTGCCGGACTGCGGCTGCAGGTCGCCCAGGATCAGGCGGATCAGGGTGGTCTTGCCGGCGCCGTTGGGGCCGAGCAGGCCCAGTTTGTCGCCACGCAGGATGGTGGTCGAAAAGTCGCGGATGAGCACGCGGTTGTCGTAGCCGTAGGTGACGTGTTCGAGCTCGGCCACCACCTTGCCGGAACGGTCGCCCGCGTCGATCTGGAAGCCGACCTGCCCGGTCTGGTTGATGCGCGCCTCGCGGGTCAGCCGCAGGGCCTCGAGCCGCCGCACCCGGCCCTCGTCGCGGCAGCGCCGGGCCTGGACGCCTTTGCGGATCCAGATTTCTTCCTGCTTCCAGAACTTGTCGAACTTGCGGTTGTGGACCGCCTCGATTTCGAGCTGCTCCGCCTTCTTGGCCTGATATGCGGTGAAATTGCCTTGATATTCGCGCAACTGACCGCGATCAAGCTCGACAATGCGGTTGGCGATGTTGTCCAGGAAACGCCGGTCGTGGGTAATGAACAGCAACGCGCCCTTGAAGTCGTTGAGCAGGCCCTCCAGCCATTCGATCGCAGCAAAATCGAGATGGTTGGTGGGCTCATCCAGCAGCAGCAATTCGGGGTCGGTGACCAGTGCACGCGCCAGCGCGACGCGTTTCTTGAGCCCGCCGGACAGGGTGTCGACCGCACGGTCAGCGTCCAGGCTCAGGCGCTGCAAGGCCTCTTCCACCCGGCTGTTGAGCCGCCAGGCATCGGCCACCTCCAACTCATGCGAGAGCCGTTCGAAGTCGGCGTATACCGTCTCGTCGCCTTCCGCCATCGCATGCGCCACGGCATGGTATTGCGCCAGCAGCGCCTGCGCCTCGCCGACGCCCTCGGCCACCGCCTCGAACACGGTATGCCCGGGTTCGAACTGCGGTTCCTGCGGCACGTAGGCGAGCTTCAGGGCAGGCTTGCGCCACACCTCTCCAGCATCCGGCGGGTTAATCCCCGCGATGATCTTCAGCAGGCTCGACTTGCCGGTGCCGTTGCGGCCGATCAGGCCGATGCGCTCTCCCGCATCGATCACCAGTGAGGCGCCGTCGAGCAGCGGCCAGTGGCCGTAAGCCAGTTCGAGTCGATCAAAAGTGAGGAGCGGCATGGATCAGCAGTTCAAAAACACAGGGGCCGAATTATCCGCGATTCAGCGCCTCGTGGACGGCCCGAGCGATATTTAATGCACCCGGCGTGTCGCTGTGCAGGCAGATGGTGTCGGCCCGGATTCGAACAGCGCCGCCGCCAAAGGTTGCAACTGCCCTGCCCTCGGCCAGCACCCGCGCCTGCGCGGCAGCGGCCACCGGATCGACAATGAGGGCGCCCGGGGTTTCACGTGAAACAAGCCGGCCGCTGGGCTGGTAACGACGGTCGGCAAACGCCTCGTTCAGCACCGCCAGCCCGGCGGCCTGCCCGGCCACGATCAGTTGCGAGCCCGCCAGCCCCACCAGCACCAGCGCCGGGTCGACCGCCACCACCGCCCGCGCGATGGCCCGGGCCACGCCGCCTTCGCGCGCCGCCACGTTATAAAGGGCGCCATGCGGCTTGACGTGCGCCAGCCGCAACCCCAGGCGTGCCGCCTGTTCCGCCAGCGTCTCGGTCTGCTGCATCACCCAGGCGGCAATCTCGTTTTCGGACGCTGCCAGCGCGCGCCGCCCGAAGTGGCTGCGATCGGGATAGCTCGGGTGCGCGCCTGCCGCCACGCCATGTTCGGCAGCCAGGCGCAACGCGACGGCCATGCTGCCGATATCGCCTGTATGGCCGCCACAGGCAATCGACGCCCGTGTCAGGTAGGGCATCAGGCTGGCGTCGTCGCAGCCCTCGCCGATGTCGGCATTCAGTTCGATCATCCCAGTTCCTCGATGTCCCAGCTCTTAGTCGCCAGCTGCCGGGCCGCCTCCACCTCTATCGTCACAAACCGCACCGCATCACCGGGCCGCAATTGCGCCAGTCTGGGCAAATCCGCGGCGATCACCCCGGCGATCACCGGGTAGCCGCCGGTGACCGGGCCATCCCAGCCCAGGATGATGGGCTGGCCGTCGGGCGGGACCTGGATTGCGCCGGGCAGCACGCCCTGCGACGCCAGCTCTACCCGACCATGGGTAACCGCTGGCCCGCTCAGGCGCAATCCGCGCCGATCCGATGCCGGGTCAACCCGGTAAGGATGGCTGAAAAGAGCGGCCAGACCGGCGTCGTCAAACAGGCCGGCCTGCGGTCCCGCCACCACCCGCAGCGGCGCATCCCGCTCGGAAGATGGAGGCTGCGTGCGCAACAACCGCACCTCCCCGGCACCCGGTGCAAATGGCAACGTATCCCCCGCCTGCAGCGCCCGGCCGCGATGCCCGCCAAAACCCGCAGGTAGAAAGGTGCTGCGGCTGCCCATGATCTGCGGCACCGCCAAGCCCCCGCGCAGCGCAAGCCAGCAACGGCAGCGGTCCTGAGCCCGGCCCAGGCTCAGGGTCTCACCCGCCGCCAGCACCAGGGTTTCGTTCCAGGCAACCGCCGCGCCGCTGCTGCGCATGGCAGCAAAGCGCGCACCCGTCAGCGCCGCCACGGCCCCCGCCGGAAAACCCAGGACCGGCCCCGACAGGGTGATCTCCAGTCCGGCCGCCGACCCGTCATTCCCAACCAGGTGATTGGCCGCCGCCAGCGCCGCCGGATCGGCCGCGCCGCCCACGGGCACACCGAGCGCGCCAAGACCCGGCCGGCCCAGATCCATCACCAGATCGCATAAGCCGGCTCGCAATATCTCGATCATACGGGCACGAAACGCACACGATCGCCCGGCATCAGCAAGGCAGGCGCATCCCGCGCCGGGTCGAACAAGTCGGCGGTGGCACGACCGATGATCTGCCAGCCACCCGGGCCGCCCGCCGGATAGATTCCGCAATAGGCGCCGCCAATCGCAACGCTGCCGGCCGCCACCCTGACGCGCGGGGACGCCCGCCGTGGCGCATGCAAGGCCTCCGGCAAGCCGCGCATGTAGGGAAACCCAGGCTGGAATCCCAGAAAGGCCACCGTGTATTCCATCGCTGCGTGGCTCGCGATATAGGCATGGGCGTCCAGTCCAGCCGCCTCGGCCAGCGCCGACAAGTCCGGCCCCGCCGCCCCACCATATTCGACCGCAATTTCATGCAGGGCGCCGCGCGCAGCCGGCGCAGCCGCAAGCGGATCGGTCAACGCCGCACGCAAATCCGCCGAGAGGGCTGCGCCCTGCCGCAACACGAGCAACAGGCTGCCATCAGCCGGGATCACGTCCTCTATTTCGGGCAACTTACGAGAAATAAGCTCAAAATAGCAAGACAGGGTTGCGTCACCCGTTGCCACGCACAAACCGCGGTCGCTCACCCAGCGCCATGCCGCAGGCAGGGATGGTTGACCGTATTTCGGCTTTACCCTAGGGTGGGGTTTCTTATCGGAGCTTTGCATGATGCGGCAACTAATCGGTGCGGCGCTGCTGTTAGCGGCAAGTGTAATGGCAATGCCGGCGCTTGCCGCCATGAGCGCAATCAATCCGGCCTTCTCGCAAAACCAGGAGGCGCGCCCCAAGAAGGTCGTGCTGCTGCCGCCGCAGGTATTCGTGTACGAGTTGTCGGCCGGTGGCGTACCGACCCGCATGGCCGACTGGGAAACCACCGCGCGCGACAACCTGGTTGCCGCCGCCACCCGACAGGCACTGGATTCACGGCTGTTCGAACTGGTACCGGCACCCCAGCTGGCCCCTGCTGATCTCGACCAGCTCGACGCCCATATCGGCCTGTATGACCGCGTCGCGCAGTCGGTGTTCGTTTACGGCCGCGGCGAGCAGGATGCCTGGGCGCACAAGAAGCATGAGTTTGATTACACCGTTGGCCCTGGCCTCGGCTTCCTGCGCGAACAAACCGGGGCCGATGCCGCGCTGATCGTGCTGGGGTCTGATTTCATCTCCTCCAGCGAACGCAAGGCCGCCTTTGTCGTCGGCCTGCTCCTGGGCGTGGCCCTGCCGCTCGGGCAGTCCTTCATCACGGCGGGCCTGGTCGACCTGAATACCGGCGACGTGCAGTGGATGAGCTTCGACAGCAGCGCCAGCCTGGATACGCGCAAGCCGGCCGACGTCGAGGAGATCATGCGCGCGCTCTACCTGACCTACCCGGGAGCGCGATGAAACGGCTGCTGATCGCGTCGCTCGGCCTGGCGCTGGCCGCGCCGGCGCAGGCCCTGGGGGCGCCCCCGTGGGCGAGCGTTGAAGACATTCGCGAACTGGCACCGGGCGAGAAAAGCCTGTGGCAGGAAGCCGACGAATTCGACCGTGCGCTGGTGCGGGCGGGCAAGGTCAACACGGACACGGCGCTGACAGCCTATCTGCAGGGCATCATGGACCGGCTCTACCCCGAATTTGGCGGTCGCCTCAAGGTGCGCCTGCTCAGCGCCCAGCACATCAATGCCTTTGCCTTGCCGAATGGCAGCATCTACGTCAACGCCGGGTTGGTCGCCCGCTTCGAGAACGAGGCCCAGCTCGCCACCGTGCTGGCGCACGAAGGCGCCCACTTCACCCACCGCCATTCCATGCAGCAGGCCGAGCGGGTGCGCAGCGCCGCCGCCTTTGCGCTGGTGGTCGCCATGCTGGGCGTGCCCCTGGTGGGCGATATCGTCGCGCTGTCGTCCATGTTCGGCTATTCCCGCGAGCACGAACGCGAAGCCGACGTCATCGGCTACCAGCGCCTGGTCTCTGCCGGCTATTCGGCACGCGAATCCATCCGCACCTTCGAGCACCTGCAGGCCGAGATCAAGGCCGCCGACATCAAGGAGCCTTTCTTCTTTGCCAGCCACCCCAAGCTGCAGGAGCGCATCGACAGCTACAGCGAACTGGTGAAGGACGCCGACAACGGCGAGGTCGGACGCGAGCGCTTTTTCGAGGCCACCGCCGCGCTGCGTCTGGCCTCGTTGGAGGCGGATCTGGCCGCCTATCGTTACCGGCAGGTCATTCTGATCCTGTCCAACCCCGAACAGCGGCAGGCATATCCACCCGAAGCCGGGTATTACCTGGGTGAGGCCTATCGGCTGCGCAGCGAACCGGGGGACGACGAAGCGGCCGAACGCGAATTCAACAGCGTGATCGAGGCGGTGCCGCTATTCGCGCCCGCCCATCGGGCACTCGGCATGCTGTATTTCAAGCGCGGCGACAGGGCGCATGCCGCGCCGCTGTTGCGGCACTATCTCGAGCTCGCCCCCGCCGCGGCGGACCGTGGCTATATCGAGTACTACCTCGCCCTCATGGAATCGCAAAAACCGGTGGATAATGATTCGGGCACGCCGCCATAGGATGCGTGTCCCTGGCGACAGCGGAACGCCCGGGGCATGGCCACCCGGATGACAAAAACAAACATGAAAACCATCTACCAACGGATATTTGAAACCACGCCGGACGCACTGCTCGTGGTCGATCAATCAGGATGCATCACCCTTGTGAACGCCCAGGCAGAAGCCCTGTTCGGCTACGACCGCGGCGAACTGATCGGCCAACCCATCGAAATGCTGGTGCCGCACCGCTTCGCCGCCCGCCATGCGGGCCATCGTGCCAGGTTCGAGAGCGAGACCTCTAGCCGGCAGATGGGGCGTGCGGTCGAACTTTTTGCCCTGCAAAAGAGCGGCCGCGAGCTTCCGGTCGACATCATGCTGAGTCCGATGGCCCTCGATAGCCAGCGCGTCACCCTCTGTGTGGTGCGCGACATTACCGAACGCAGGGCGGCGGAAGACCGGCTCAGACAGCAGACCAAAGAGCTGCAGAAGCTGCATTCCGACCTGAGGGAGCAGGCCAACCGGGACAGCCTGACCGGCCTGCTCAACCGGCGCGCATTTCACGAACTGGCTTCGCAGATGCTGAAGTCTGCCCATCGCAGAAAGGAAAGTACCGCCTTTTTCATGATCGACCTCGATCATTTCAAGCGGGTGAACGACCGCTATGGCCACCTCGAAGGCGACCACGTGCTGAAGGTGGTCGCCGATACGCTCATGGCCACTGCGCGGGAGAATGACATCGTGGCGCGCCATGGCGGCGAGGAATTTGTCATGGCCATTCAGGGCGTCGACGAGACGGAAAGCCTGGTGGCCGCCGAACGCCTGCGCACGGCGATCGCCGACATCACCCGCACGCAGTGCACGATTACCGCAAGCATCGGCATTGCCGCCTTCACGCCCGAATCGCACAAGCGCGAAGTCTCCCATATCCTGGAAGAGATGATCGACCAGGCAGACCGGGCCCTCTATGCAGCCAAGAAACAGGGCCGCAACCGGGTTTGCCATTTCAACAGCCTGCAAGGCGAGGTGTCCTGATGCGCTCCGCTTGTTCCACCCAACCCAAGGCAAACCGCATGGCCTTATTCCGCAGCCTCGTCGTCGGCCTGTTGATCGCCAGCCTTGCTGCCTGTGCCACCTGGGAGCGTGTCGACCAGACCAGCCGGCTTGAGACCAAGCGCGACGACTACACGCTGGAACTGCCGCTTGGCTGGGTCAGGCGGACCACCGACGCCAACGGCTACTTTGTGACCCGCGACGGCCCCGCGCTCGATTACATCGTCGTCAACCGGCAGCCGCATGACAAGAAGCTTCCGCTCACCAAACGCGAAACGCGCGCCGACATGCTGCCGCACGAAATCGCCGAACTCGCCATCGCCGAATGGAAAAGCGCCGAATCCACCGCCAACCTCGAGGTCATCTCCAATGCCCCCGTTCTGCTCGGCGGCAAGCCTGCCGTGCGGGTGCACGTACGCTTCAAGAACGAACGCGGCCTGCCGATCGATCGCGTCATGGTCGCCCTGGTCGATGCCAAAGGCCGGCTGTCGATCCAGTACGAAGCCCCCGCCATCGTCTACTTCCAGCGCGGACTGGCAGATTTCGAAGCGATGGTGGCAAGCGTCCGCTTCCGCTAAGGCGCGCGCATAAAAAAAGGGGGGTTTCACGTGAAACCCCCCTTTCTGTTGCCGCTGATCCTAAAAGCGATCAGTCCTTGAAGCGGCCCCTGACGCCGACGCGGCTGCTGCCGCCCCGGTTGTCATTGCCGAAGGTGCGCGGCTGGGCCGGGCGGGCGCTGTTGCCGCGATCGCCGTAGCTGCGGGGGGTCGCTGCCTTGGCCTTGGCTTCACGCTCGCGCTTTTCCCAGTATTCAACGCTGTTGCCATTGACTTCAGCCCGGGGTGCCGGCGCTGCGGCACCCCGATAACCCTCGTTGCGCGGCGGGCGGTCGCCCGTCATGCGCGGCACGTCGGACGGGCCGGGGGCTCGCGCGGCATTCTCAAACCGGTTGCCCCGCGGCGCATCGCTGCGAGCGGGACGATCACCGGCGGGGCGGGCATCGGCACGATAGCCGCGGTCGCGGTTATCACGGCTGTCACCGCGCGGCGGGCGGTCGCCGTAGCTGCGGGCTTCGCTGCGCTTGTCGCCAAAGCCACCGCTACGCGGGCCTGCGCTGGTGCGCGGACGGCCCGACGACGACGGACGGCCTGCGGGCGGACGACCCGAAGACGGCTTCTGGGTCGGCTCCAGCCCCGGCAGGGTATGCACCTCGATGCGATTGCCGGTGTAGCGCTCGATGTTTTTCACCAGGCCGCCTTCACGCATGCCGGCAAAGCTCACCGCGATGCCGGTGCGGCCGGCACGGCCCGTGCGGCCGATGCGGTGGACGTAGTCCTCGGCCTGACGCGGCAGGTCGAAGTTGATGACATGGCTGATGCCGGCAACGTCGATGCCACGTGCGGCGACGTCGGTCGCCACCAGCACCTTGGTGCGGCCTTCACGCAGACGCTGCAGGGCGCGGTTGCGCTGACCCTGTTGCATGTCGCCGTGAAGGGCGTCGGAGGCGAAGCCGCTCTCGGACAGCAGGTCGGAAATTTCCTCGGTGCTGCGCTTGGTCGAAGTGAACACGATGGCCTGCGTCATGTCCACGCCGCGCAACAATGCGTCGAGCAGACGGTTCTTGTGATCCATGTTGTCGGCAAACAGAAGACGCTGCTCGATCTTGGATTCCAGATGCGGCACCGCTTCGATTTCGATGCGCTGGGCATCGCGGGTCAGTTCGCGTGCCAGGTTGCCCACCACGCCGTCAAGCGTGGCCGAGAACAGCAGCGTCTGGCGCTCGGCCGGGCAGCGCGCGGCGATGGCCTTGATGTCATCGACAAAGCCCATGTCCAGCATGCGGTCGGCTTCGTCCAGCACCAGCACTTCCAGGCGCGAGAAGTCGATCTTGCCGCGCTCCAGGTGGTCGATCAGGCGGCCGGGGGTCGCTACCACCACATCCACCGGCTGCGACAGGCGCTTCAGCTGCAGACCATAGGGGGCGCCACCGACCAGACAGGCGGTGCGGAAACGGCGCAGGTCGTTACCGTACTTCATTGCCGATTTTTCGACCTGCAGCGCGAGTTCGCGCGTCGGCGTCAGCACCAGCACGCGGGGGCCCATGCCCTTGATCGTTGGCTCGGCCTGCAAACGCTGGATCGACGGCAGCAGAAACGCCGCCGTCTTGCCGCTGCCGGTGTGCGATGACACCAGCAGGTCGCGGCCGGTCAGCGCGGCGGGAATCGCCAGCGTCTGGACAGGGGTGGCGTTTTCGTAGCCTGCGGACAGGACGGATTTAAGGATGAGGGGATCAAGCCCCAATTCGGAAAAGCTCATGGCAAACCTTTATTCAGTGCGCTCAAACGCGCAAAACAAACCTGCGCCCGGTTCAGAACCAGACAGGTCATAAAATACGAACCGGAAGTAAGCGGCGTTTGAAAAACGCCCAACGGGTCGCGTCGATCACATCGGCGCCAACCACAAGACTTGTCACTGCCGATTGAGAACAACCGGCGGTACAAAAGAGAGGTCGAAGACGATGGGGCTGTGAGAACAGTCCCGAGGCACGGCGGTAATAACCTGACCTGCCCACTGCTGTATGCACAACTGGACGGCAGTCTATCAGAGAACGCTGATTTTCCCCAGTTTTTTTACGAGGCGTGGTAGAGCTTGTGATACAGCCCGCCGCGACCGATGAGTTCGTCGTGCCCGCCCTGCTCCACCACGCGACCGTTCTCGAACACCAGGATGCGGTCGGCCTGTCGCACGGCGGACAAACGGTGGGCGATGATGAGCGTGGTGCGGCCGGCGAGAAAGGTGCCCAGCGCCTGGTGCAGGCGCCGCTCGGTGTCGCTGTCGAGCGCCGAGGTGGCCTCGTCGAGGATGACGATGCTGGGTTGCGCGACGATCATGCGCGCAATGGCCAGCCGTTGGCGCTGGCCGCCCGACATGCGCACGCCCTGGCGCCCCACCGCGGTGTCGAGGCCGTGCGGCAGTTCTACGATGGTGTCCTTCAACTGGGCGATCTCCAGCGCCTGCCACAGCGTGGCGTCGTCGGCCTCGCGCCCCAGCGTCAAATTCGCGCGGACGCTGTCGTTGAACAGCACCGGATGCTGCAGCACCACGCCGACGTGCTCGCGCACGGCCTCCCAGCCGATCTCGGTCACCGGCACGCCGCCATAGACAATCTGCCCGGCCTTGACCGGATACAGACCCAGCAGCGCCTGCACCAGGGTCGACTTGCCGCCGCCGGAAGCACCCACCAGCGCCACTTTCTCCCCCGGCGCCACCGCGAGGCTGACGTCGTCCAGCACGGTCTCGCCTTCGTCGTAGGCAAAGCTCACGTGATCGAGCGCAATGCCCACGGTGGGCTGGCCGGCAAAGGGGTCGCGCAGCGCGGGATGCTGCGGCTCGCCCGCGAGCCCGAGCAGCGCATTGATGCGCCCCAGCGCGGCGTTGGCCCCATACCAGGCGTACTGCATGTTCACCAGTTCCTGCACCGGCGTCATCATGAACCACAGGTAGCCGAACACCGCGAGCATTTCGCCGATGGAGAGGTCGGAAAACACCACCATCAGCATCGCGCCGGCGCGGAAAGCGTCGAAGCCCGCAAGGAAGACGAAGAAGGAAAACCGGCTCATCGCATCCGACTTCCAGGCGAACGCCGCCGCGTGCTGGCGGATGTCCGCGGCCTTGTCGGTCACCCGCGCCAGGTAATGCTTCTCGCGGTTCATCGCGCGGATCTGGGTCAGCGCATCGAGTGTTTCGGAAAGCGCGTCTTGGAACACCTCGAAGGCGCGGTTCTCATGCTTTTTCAGATCCTTCACCCGCTTGCCGAGCCGGGTGGAAAACAGGATCACCAGGGGGTTCAGGAGCAGGATGAACAGCGCCAGCTGCCAGTGCATCCAGAACAGCACGCCGGCGACGCCGACCAGCGTCAGCACCGACACCACAAAACCGGAAACCGACGCCCCGAGGAAGCTGTCGATGGCATTCAGATCGGTGACGAAATGCGAAGTCACCCGGCCCGCACCTACCGTCTCGAACTGCGACAAGGCCATTTTTGAAAGCCGGTTCAGCATGCGCACGCGGATGCGATACACCACGTCCTTCGCCAGCAGCGAGAAGCTGCGCCCCTGCCATACGTTGAGCAAAATGGCGGCCAGCCGCAGCACCACCGATAGCAGCAATGCCACGCCGATGAATAGCACCGGACCGTGCCAGGCGACCGGAAACCACGCGCCGATAGCAGCGACCATCTTGCCCGGATGGTGCAGCAGCACTTCGTCGACCATCAGCGGCAGCAAGAGCGGGATCGGCACCGAGGCCACCACCGCCAGCAGCGCGATGATGTTGGCCAGCAGCAGGCGCTGGCGGTGGGTCTTGAGTTCGTCGGCGATGCCGCGCCAGCTCAGCATGGGCGTCCGCTCACTTGCCGATACAGAATTTGCTGAAGATCTCGCCCAGCAGATCGTCGGCGGTGAATTCGCCGGTGATCTCGGACAGGGCGGATTGTGCCAGCCGCAGCTCCTCGGCAAACAGTTCGAGTTGAGTGCCCGTCTCCCGGGCAGCGACAAGGTGGCCAGCGGCGCGGCCCAGGGAATCGAGGTGACGCGCGCGCGCCATGAATGCGCCCTCGCCTGCCGCCTGCCAGCCAACTGCCTCGAGCAGCTTGTCACGCAGCAGTTCCATTCCGGCGCCGGTCTTGGCGGACAGCCAGATCTCGTCACCGGCCGCACGCGGCAGTTCAGCGGTGACGTCGATCTTGTTGTGCAGGGTCAACCTCGTAACCTGCGGCAGACGTGCCAGGATCGCCGCCTCGCGTTCGCTCACGCCATGCGCGGCATCCACCAGCAACAGCGCCACGTCGGCCTTTTCCACCGCCGCCCAGGTGCGCGCGATGCCGATTTTTTCGACCGGGTCGTCGGTGTCGCGCAGGCCCGCAGTATCGATGATGTGCAGCGGCACGCCCTGGATCTGGATCGCCTCGCGCACGGTGTCGCGCGTGGTGCCGGCGATTTCGGTGACGATCGCCGCCTCGAACCCGGCCAACTGGTTCATCAGACTCGACTTGCCGACGTTCGGCTGGCCGACAAGCACCACCGTCAGGCCCTCGCGCAGCAGCGCGCCCTGCCTCGCCTGCGCCCGCACCGCAGCAAGGCTGGCGTCGATGGCATCGAGGCGCCCAAAGGCGTCGGCGTCGCGCAGAAAATCGATTTCCTCCTCGGGAAAGTCGAGCGTGGCTTCCACCAGCATGCGCAGGCGGGTCAAGGCCTCCACCAGGTCGGCAATGCGCGCAGAAAAGGCGCCGGAGAGCGATCGCACCGCCGAGCGCGCGGCCTCGGTCGACGCCGCATCGATCAGGTCGGCCACCGCCTCGGCCTGCGCCAGGTCGAGCTTGCCGTTGAGAAACGCGCGGCGGGAAAACTCGCCGGGTTCGGCCAGCCGCGCGCCGAGCTCGATGCAGCGCTGCAGGATCAGGTTCAGCACCACCGGCCCGCCGTGGCCCTGCAACTCGAGCACCTGCTCGCCGGTAAACGAATGCGGCGCGGCAAACACCAGCGCGATGCCCTCGTCCAGCGTCGTGCCGTCTGCCGCACGGAAGCGGGTATACGTCGCTCGCCGCGGCAGCGGCAGGCGCCCAAGCAGGCCAAGCGCAAACGGGGTGACGTCTGCTCCGGAGATCCGCACCACGCCGACCCCGCCCCGTCCCGGCGCAGTGGCGATGGCGGCGATGGCATCGGCTGAAAGCGGGGTCACACGCGTCATGAGGAGGTAGCGGAAAAGCTGCGGATGCAGCCTGGACAGGGAAATCGTCATGCATTGTAGCGCGGCGCGCCCGCTGCCAGCCCCGGCGTCATGCCAGGAATCCCGTGGTGGCCGCTAAACTTAATCCCCGGGTAACCGATATTTGATAATGCTTCCCAGGAAGGCGGTCTCCCCCCCATAATCCGGGCCAAACAAGCATCATTGCTCCCGTGTCAGAACAACACGCCTACGCGCCGCGCCCGATCCAGTTGCCCGCTGTCCTGCAAATAGCCGGGCAAGCGCCCTTTTTTGGGATGATCGCCACCCTCTCGGATCAGGGGCTGACGTTTGCCTTTCAGTTGAACGTTCCCGAGATACGGGTGGTGGGCAGCACGGCACAACTCGATTTTGATTGGCAAGGTCAGCACTTTTCCTGTCATTGCCTGTTTGTTCACGTTCAGGGTAGCCGCGCGCTGGTTTCCCTGCGGGAAGCGCCCGCCGCCCTCCTCGCAGCGCTGCATTCCGTCAATCGACACAATACGCCCCCTCTGGCAGCCGGCCTGTTGATCCTGCAAAAGCAGCAGGCCTGCCACGCCCGGTTCATGGGCGGCATGAAGGCCGTGGTCGAGCACTTTTATCGGATGTTGCCGGATGAAATTCAGAGAGGCCACGCTCTGGCTGTTTCCGCCTATGCGCAGTCCACGCTTGCCGAACTCGAGCTCGGCCTGACGCAACTGCGGCCCACCCTGACCCGCCAGTTCACGCAAACCTATCCCATGTATCCGGAGCAGCGTGCCAGCTATTCCGGCAACCGGACAACTGGCGAGACGCTGCAACTCGTCGACATGGATCAGGTGGACGATTGGGTGTGTCGCAGCGGCATTGCGCATCGGGTCACCGACGCGCTCAGCTCGCTGCCTGAAATATTCAGCCATCGTTACAGCCAGTTGCTAAAGCAGGATCCACCACGACACCCCTATCGGCCGGAAAGTGTCATGGACGTCCTGGCAGACCTGATCGCACCCCTCCAACTCGGTATGGATGAACGTATCCTGTGTTACGAGTTGATGGGAAAGGCCCTGCAAAAGGAAGCGATGTCGCTGTACCAGGCCCTGCTCGAGATCGTTGGGGATGTCCTGCCCGAAACCCAGGCGCCTCCCGTGAAGACGCCTGATCTCGCGGAATGGCTCCGGGCATCTGCACAACAACCCGTCCCAGGCGAAAATGAAACCGAAGCCGCCAGTACCGCTCATGAGGCGCAATTCAGTGACTTGACGGCGCTGGTTTTCAAGCTGACCGAAAGTCTCGGTGAACTCGCCACACGTCAGGTTCACGTGGGCTCCGTTGACGACTTGCCTTATTCCTCGCAAACACCCATTCCGGCCCTGCTGGCACGCGATCGGATCCGTGGCCGGTTTGCGCCGGCCGTCCCCTCGCAAACGACCGGGGAAGAGACGCTCAACCTTCAACCCGACTGGATGTCTGCCGGCAAATTCAGCGCCTCGCTGGGGGGGTTGACCAGCCTTGACAGCACAGAACTGGATGGCCTGTATGCCCAGTTGACGCAGCCTCCTCCCATCGAACCGGGGCCGGAAAAGCTCTCGCCGACATCGCAGGTACGTGTCTTGATGCTGCAAGCACAGGGTTTGTTGCTGGAATACACGCTTAACGGCCTCACCTACCAAGCACAACCTGACCATCCAGCCTGGACATTGATCAATGCACTGGATGCCCTCCACCGTGGCGCGGATGATCACGGCCAGTTTCTCAACCCTGCCCTCAACCATGCGACGAGCCTGGCCATGCAGTGGCTACTGGGACAGGAAAACACGGATGCCGCGCTCCTGCAGATCAACGCCATGCTGGCGAAAATCAACGAGCGCTTGCTCGCTGAGCGGCAATCCCGGCGAGAGCATTGCCTGAGCACGCTCGGTGAGCCGGAGTCTTCCCCATCACTGATTAACACGGGCTGGTGCGTCATCAAGCACGAATCCGAAGCCATTCCCCATGAGGTGATCGGAATCTTCAAGGGCAACTGGGCCCTGCTCAACCGGTCAGGCACGCAGGTGCTGGAAATACCGGCTGCACGATTTATCGAGGAATTCGACCAGGGTCTGATAGATGAGGCCAACAGCTTCGACGAACCCTTTCTCGATCGCATCGCGAATGCAAGCCTCACCGCCAGCCTGAATGCCGTTCATGCCTACACCTGGCAGGATCCCGGCAGCGGTTGCCTGAAGCGCTCGGCCCTGATGGACGAACTGGAGCGGCGCCTCGTTCATCCCGTCACCGAGCCGCCTGTATTCTGCGCCTTGGTCGAAGTCCCCACGATGCGGCCCGGCCTGGCCAGCCTGCCAGGAGACGAACTGGCTGTCATGCAGAAACGTACCGGCGAAATCCTGCTGGAGATGCTTGAACCCGGCGAACGCTGCGGCCGGTTGAGCGATGTCTCGTTCCTGGCGGTGTTTTCCCCGCAGGACCCACACCGACTGGCGGACCGGCTTGTACAGCTGAAGGCCACAATGGAGGGCCTGCACCCTGAATGGAAAATGATCGGCGCCGTCGTGCCGCTGGTGGCCGATGAGCCCTCGCCCACGCCGTCAAGCGTGCTTCGCCGCGCCAATCAGGCTTGCGCGGCCATGCGGCTACAGGCGGGATTCGATTCGTCCTGTCTGGAAACCGTGCCCCCAGCGGTTGCGCCAATGGAGGACCTGCCATTCTCCTCGCTGTATCTGCGCTGTCAGAAGATTGCGCCCTGCGATGAGGGCGCACCCTCGCATTATGAAATCCTGCTCGGGGTCCAGGAAGACCTGACGCCCAGCCACACCACCCAAAGTTTCGTCGTCATGGCCGAGCAGAGCGGCCGCATCCAGGATCTGGACGCGTGGGTGCTTCGATCCGCGCTGGAGTGGATGGATCAGAATGCAGACGGGATGGAGCAGTTGAGCGGCCTGTCCGTCAACCTGTCCGGCAACACGCTGGCCCTGGCCGATCATATGGACGCGCTGGTTGGCCTGCTTTCCCGCTATCCCCACCTGACGAAAAAACTCATTCTCGAGGTGACGGAAACGGCCGCCATCGACAATCTGGAGGTGGCCGTGCGATCCCTGCGAAAATTACGCAAGCTGGGTTGCCGGGTGGCGCTGGATGACTTTGGCAGCGGCTACAGTTCCTATGGCTATCTGCGCACCCTGCCGCTGGATTATCTGAAAATCGACGGCACCTATATCCGCAACATCCTCAGCGACAAGACCGATCAGGCGCTCACGGCCTCCATGGTGGATGTCGCCCACGCCCTCGGCCTCAAAGTCATTGCCGAATATGTCGACAGCGAGGCAACCTACTCCTGGCTGAAAGACCTCGGCGTGGATTACGCCCAAGGCTACTGGGTGCACAAACCAGAACGGCTCGACACCCTGCTGTTGCACTAAGCCTTGGATTTGTGGGCCGGAGCGCCCTCGACCTGCCGGTTGATCGCCCATTGCTGCGCGATCGACAGGATGTTGTTGACCACCCAGTACAGCACCAGGCCAGCCGGGAAAAACACGAACATCACGGTGAATGCGATCGGCATGATCATCATGATCTTGGCCTGCATCGGGTCCATCGGCTGCGGGTTCAGCTTGACCTGCAGGATCGAGGTGATGCCCATCACGACCGGCAGGATGAACCAGGGGTCGGGCGCAGTCAGGTCGGTAATCCAGCCCAGCCAGGGTGCGCCGCGCATTTCCACCGCCGCCAGCAGCACCCAGTACAGCGCAATGAACACCGGAATCTGGATCAGGATCGGCAGGCAGCCGCCGAGCGGGTTGATCTTCTCCGTCTTGTACATTTCCGCCATCGCCTGATGCAGCTTGGCGCGGTCATCGCCGTAGGTTTCCTTCAGCTGTTTCAGGCGGGGGGTCAGCTTCTTCATCTTGGCCATCGACTTGTAGCCTGCCGCCGACAGCGGATACAGCGCCAGCTTGATGAGAAGGGTCAGGATGATGATGGCCCAGCCCCAGTTGCCAACGATGCGTTCGATCTTTTCCAGCGACCAGAAAATCGGATACGCCAGCGGCGTCAGCCAACCATAGTCACGCGAGAGTTCGAGTCCCGGAGCGGTCTTTTCCAGCAAGACCTGGGTTTGCGGTCCGGCATACAGCGGCACAGTGAACGTCTTTTGCTGGCCGGGTTCAAGCGTGCCTTCGGCCAGGATCATCCCGGCGGAGTACAGGCCATCGCCCAGCGCACGCGTGTAGTACTCGCGCTTGACGCTGCCCTCGGGCAGCCAGGCCGATACGAAATGGTGCTGCACCATCCCCACCCAGCCGTTGTCGGCGGTCTTTTCGAAATCGGGTTTGCCGGACTGGATGTCCTTGAATGCTACTTTCTGGAATTTCCTGACGTCGGTGTAAAACGCCGGGCCGGTGTAGGTGTACAGGAAGAAGGATTCGCCGCGCGGCGCTTCCCCATGGCGGGTGAACTGGTAATAGGGGGTGAGCTCGATAGGCTGGCTGCCTCCGTTGATCACCCGGGTCCGGACCGCGATCTGATAGCTGCCGCGCTTGAAAATGTAGGTTTTTTCGACGCGCACACCGGTGGCGGGGTCGGTCCACACCATCGGCACTTCCAGTTGTGCTGCCCCGCCGGCCAGGCGATAGGTGCCCGGATTCAACTGGAACGCGCTGCGATGCGTCGGCAAGCCTTCGCCTACCAGACCGCTTTGTGCCAGATACGGCCTAGTCTGGGCGTCCTCGAACAGGGTCAAGACCTGGTTCTTGTCTTCCGTCTCACGGTATTTCAGCAACTGCAACTCACGCAGGTCGCCGCCATTGGCGTCGATGGTGGCGCGCAGCACGTCGGTTTCGACCACGGCGCGCTGGCCTTTGGCCAGCCCGGTCTGTGCCGGCGATACCACCGGCGCATTCAGTGCCTGGGTGGGCGTCGGGGCGCCGGTGGCCGGTTCGCTCGTCGCGCTGGAGGCAACCGGAGGGGGTGCGTTTGTGCCCTGCCAGGCTTCCCACAACAAAAGCAGCGAGAAGGAAAAGACGATGAAAAGAATCAGCCGCTGGTTATCCATTGAGACGGGACGCGTTTAGTTGGGGGAAGATTCCGGCGTGATTGGGTCTGCCGGAGCGCTGGGCCATTTTGCCATGGCTCGCTGGCCGGCACGATTAAACGTGCGTGACAGATCCCGTGCCTCATCGCCCGGAACCGGCTTGGCAATCAGGCGTACGACGAAATCGCAGGCGGGCAGTTGCGGCAGGGCCTGGCGAAAGCTTTCGCGAACGCAGCGCTTGACGCGGTTGCGGTCCACTGCGCGCGCAAGCAGGCGCTTGGCAATCACCATTCCCAATCGCGGATAGCCCACCTGATTGGGCCGTGCCATCACCAGGAGAAAGTCGGTTCGGGCACGCTGGTTGTCAGCAAACACCCGATCGAAGTCCGCCTTCTCGACCAAGCGCGCGTCGCGCAGGCGCACGCCCTCCGCCTGCTTGGGTAGCGTGTCGATTAGACAGCCAGACGCGCGCGGCCCTTGGCACGGCGTGCATTGATAATGGCACGGCCTGCCTTGGTTTTCATGCGGGCGCGGAAACCGTGGGTGCGCTTGCGACGGACGGTGGACGGCTGGTAAGTACGTTTCATGGCTTATCCTTTCAGGCTGGCGTCGGCCAAGTCCCGCGAAGCCGGGTGGCCAAACACAAAAAAATCTGTTGAAAAACCGCGTATTAGACCTGCCCCCGGGGGGAGATGTCAAGTTCACCGTGACAGGCTGGACAGCGCCTGGGGCAATTTTGCCTGTGGATAACCTGGTCGAAGGAGAGTAAGATTCGCGATCGAATCCCATGCAGCTTTATGCCTCCCACCCCTCGACTATGGATTCCTTCTGGGACCTTTGCCAAGAGCGCTTCCGCGCCAACCTGACCCAGCAGCAATTCAGCACATGGATCAAGCCCCTTGTATTGGATGATGCGGGCGGCGATGTCCGCATTCTGGCGCCCAATCATTTCGTAATGGACTGGGTGCGGGAAAAGTTTGCCGAACACATCGATGCCTGGGCGCAGGAGTTTTATGCACGCCCGGTGGCGATCACCTATGCGCTCGGGAAGAAAACCGCCGCGCCGCGCGCTCCCTCCCCCGCCGCCCCATCAAATCCTGCGCCTGCTGCAGCAACCGTCGCAGCACCGACCCAGATTGGCCTGCGGATCAATCCCGGTTTCAATTTCGACAACTTCGTGTCCGGCCGTGCCAACCAGCTGGCGCGCGCCGCCGCGCTGCAGATTGCCGACAATCCCGGCGTCGCCTACAACCCGCTGTTTGTGTATGGCGGTGTAGGCCTGGGCAAGACCCACCTGCTGCAGGCTATCGGCAACACCGTGCGCCAGGCCAACCCCGAGGCGCGCATCAGCTACATCCACGCCAACGATTATGTGGACGACGTGGTCAAAGCCTATTTGAACAAGCAGTTCGACGATCTCAAGCGACGCTACATGTCGCTGGATTTGCTGCTGATCGACGACATCCAGTTCCTGGCCAAGAAGGACCGCACCCAGGAAGAGTTCTTCTACGTCTTCAATTCGCTGATCGAGAACAAGAAGCAGATCGTCATCACCTGCGACACCTTCCCCAAGGAAATCACCGGACTGGACGATCGCCTGAAATCACGCTTTGCCTGGGGCCTGACGGTGGCCGTCGAGCCTCCGGAACTGGAAATGCGGGTCGCCATCCTGCTGGCCAAGGCGCAGGCTGAAAACATCAAGCTCGACGAGAACGTCGCCTTCTTCATTGCCAAGCAGGTGCGCTCCAACGTGCGTGAACTCGAAGGCGCGCTGAAGCGGGTGATCGCGTTTTCGCGTTTCCACGAAAAGCCGATCTCCCTCGAGTTGGTGAAGGAAGCGCTGCGCGACCTCATTGCCTCGACCTCGCGCATCGTTTCGATCGAAAACATCCAGAAGACCGTCGCCGACTTCTACAAGATCAAGGTCGCCGACATGTTTTCCAAGAAGCGCACCCGCAACCTGGCCCGCCCACGCCAGATCGCCATGGCGCTGGCCAAGGAACTGACGAACCAGAGTTTGCCGGAGATCGGCGAATCGTTTGGCGGGCGCGACCACACCACGGTGATCCATGCGTGCCGCAAGGTGGCCGAGTTGCGTGAGACGGAAGCCGACATCGGACGCGACTATCTGGTGTTGCTGCAAAGCCTGACAGGCTGAGGATGAAATGTGGATAAGGCGGGTCGTGCCGACGGAAGGGAAAAACTATCCCCATCCGTCCCGCGCTTCGGGACATTTATCCACACCCCAAATTGGATGGTAAATGGCTGTTTTTATTAAGTGAAAAGGCTTATCCCCAGATTTGAGCCGCCTTTATTATGATTCTCAGGAATATATAAATGCTATTAATACAAAGCGAACGCAACGCCCTTCTGGCTGCCCTCACCGCCGTGGTTGGCGTGGTTGAGCGTCGTCACACCCTGCCGATCCTGTCCAATCTCCTGCTCGAGAAAAAGGGCGACAAGCTCACCGTGCTGGCAACCGATCTGGAATTGCAGGTCAGCACTCAGCTCGAAGCGCAGGCGGGCGAAGACTTCGCCATCACCATTGCCGCGCGCAAGCTTTTCGACATCGTGCGCGCCCTGCCTGACGCCGCCAAGCTCAAGCTCGACACCAAGGACAGCCAGGTCGTGGTGAGCGCAGGCAAGTCGCGCTTCACCCTGCAAACCCTGCCGGCCGCCGATTTCCCGCGCGTTGAAACCGGTGCCGGTCTGGGCGAGGCGATCCGCGTGCCGCAGAAAACCCTGAAGCGTTTGTTGCAACTGGTGCAGTTCGCCATGGCGAGCCAGGACATCCGCTATTACCTCAACGGCATGCTGCTGGTGCTGGACGGCAAGCAGCTGCGCGTGGTCGCCACCGACGGCCACCGTCTCAGCTACGCTGAAACCGAACTGGAAACCGCAGCCGAAGCACGCGAAGTGATCATTCCGCGCAAGACCGTGGTCGAACTGTCGAAGCTGCTGAACGATGTCGACGACGCAGTCGAACTGCGCATCGGCGCCAACCAGGTCACCATCACCCTGCCCGGCACCGAACTGGTCACCAAGGTCGTCGACGGCAAGTTCCCCGACTACCAGCGCGTGATTCCGGCCAATCAGCCGCGCCACCTCAAGGCCAACCGCCAGAGCGTGATGCAGGCACTGCAGCGCGCTGCGATCCTTTCGAACGAGAAATTCCGTGGCGTCCGTTTGGTGATGAGCGAGAACACCCTCGGCATCGTCTGCAACAACAACGAACAGGAAGAAGCGGCCGACGAAATCGAAGTCAGCTACAACGGCGATCCCCTCGACGTCGGTTTCAACGTGACCTACCTGCTGGACGGCCTGGGAGCGGTCAACACCGACGAAATCACGCTGTCTCTGGGAGACGCCAACAGCAGCATGCTGCTGACCAGCGAAGGCGAACCGGGCTTCAAATATGTCGTGATGCCCATGCGTATCTAGGTTCGTTACGCGACCGATTTCACCCTGCAACAACCGATAGGAAACCCCGCATGCGGGGAAATACACCATGAGCAACAAGAAACCCGAAGGCGCAACGTCCGAAAACACGAATGGCGGTTACGACGAAGACAGCATCCAGCAGCTGGAAGGCCTGGAGGCGGTGCGCAAGCGCCCTGGCATGTACATCGGCGACACGTCTGACGGCACCGGCCTGCATCACATGGTGTTCGAGGTGCTGGACAACGCCATCGACGAGGCGCTGGCAGGTTGGTGCGACGACATCAAGGTGATCATCCACCCGGACAATTCCATCTCGATTTCCGACAACGGCCGCGGCATTCCGGTTGGCATCAAGTTCGACGACAAGCACGAACCCAAGCGCAGTGCGGCTGAAATCGTGATGACCGTGCTGCACGCAGGCGGCAAGTTCAACCAGAACAGCTATAAGGTGTCGGGCGGTCTGCACGGCGTCGGCGTGTCGTGTGTCAACGGCCTGTCGAAATGGCTGAAGCTGATCGTGCGCCGCGATGGCAAGAAGTACGCGATGACCTTCCACCAGGGCAAGGTGCTCGACCGGCCGATCGAAATCCAGAACGGGGTGGAGGTCTCGCCGATGCAGATCGTCGGTGACACTGAAGGCCGCGGCACCGAAGTCCATTTTCTGGCCGACGAGGAAATCTTCGGCAACGTCGAATTCCATTTCGATATCCTGGCCAAGCGCATTCGCGAACTGTCCTTCCTCAACAACGGCGTGAAGATCGAACTCATCGACCACCGCGACGGCAAGACCGAAAACTTCGCGCACTCGGGCGGCGTCAAGGGCTTCGTGGAATACGTCAGCCGCCTCAAGAATCCGCTGCACCCGAAGATATTCCATGCCGTCGGCGAAAAGGACGGCATGACCGTCGAAGTCGCGATGCAGTGGAACGACAGCTATTCCGAAACTGTACAGTGCTTCACCAACAACATCCCGCAGCGTGACGGCGGCACCCACCTGACCGGACTGCGCATGGCGATGACCCGGGTGCTGAACAAGTACATCGAGGAAAACGAGGTGGCGAAGAAGGCCAAGGTCGAAACTACCGGCGACGACATGCGCGAGGGATTGACCTGCGTGCTGTCGGTCAAGGTTCCCGAGCCGAAATTCTCCTCGCAGACCAAGGACAAGCTGGTGTCGTCCGAAGTGCAGCCCGTGGTGCAGGAAGTCGTCGGCCAGAAACTCTCCGAATTCCTGCTCGAAAACCCCAATGACGCGAAACTGCTGTGCGCCAAGATCGTCGACGCCGCACGCGCGCGCGAGGCGGCGCGCAAGGCACGTGAAATCACCCGTCGTAAGGGCGTGATGGACGGCTTGGGCCTGCCGGGCAAGCTGGCCGACTGCCAGGAAAAAGACCCCGCCCTGTGCGAAATCTACCTGGTCGAGGGCGATTCCGCAGGCGGTTCTGCCAAGCAGGGCCGTGATCGCAAGTTCCAGGCGATTTTGCCGTTGAAGGGCAAGATCCTCAACGTCGAGCGTGCGCGCTTCGACAAGGTCATCGGCAGCCAGGAAATCGCCACCCTCATCACCGCACTCGGCACCAGCATCGGCAAGGACGACTACAACCCGGACAAGCTGCGCTACCACCGCATCATCATCATGACCGACGCCGACGTCGACGGCGCGCACATCCGCACCCTGCTCCTGACCTTCTTCTATCGTCAGATGCCCGAACTGGTCGAGCGCGGCCACATTTACATCGCCCAGCCGCCGCTGTACAAGGTCAAGCACGGCCGCTCCGAACGCTACATCAAGGACGAGCACGCGCTCAAGGAGCACCTGATGGCCGAAGCGATGAAGGACGCCGAACTGACGCCGATGGACGGCGCCATGCCGATCGCGGGCGAAGCGCTGGAAACCCTGGCGCGCGAATACTTCCTCGCCGAAGCCGTCTGTGACCGTCTGGGTCGGCTGCTGCCGGACGACGTGCTGCAGGTCCTGATGCGGATACCACGCCTGAGCATGGCAAACAGCGGCGAAGCCATGCTGGCGGAAGCCAGCCTGGGCGCGGCGCTGGATGCACAGAAATTCGAAGTCGCTGCCGAATACCTCAGCGAAACCGACACCCACCGCCTTCGCATCACCCGCCATTCCCACGGCAACGCCTACGTCAATTTCCTCGAGGCGGACCTGCTCGAATCCGGCGACTACAACCAGCTCGTCAAGGTGGGCGACCTGCTGCGCGACCTCATCGGCCTCGGCGCCCGCGCCAAGCGCGGCGAGAAGGAAACGCCGGTGCAAAGCTTCCGTGAGGCGATGGACTGGTTCCTGGCCGAAGTCAAACGCGGCATGAGCATCCAGCGCTACAAGGGCCTGGGCGAAATGAACCCCGCGCAGCTGTGGGAAACCACCATGGATCCGAAGGTGCGCCGACTGATGAAAGTGCAGATCGAGGACGTGATTTCGTCCGACCAGATCTTCACCACCCTGATGGGCGACGAAGTCGAACCGCGGCGTGCATTTATCGAAAAAAATGCCTTGGGCGTGCGCAACCTCGACGTGTAATAACGCTCGTTCCGTGAGTAAACGGAATGCGCTGATAAGGCAAATTGAAGGCCAACCAGACCGGTTGGCTTTCTCTTTTTCCAGCGCGTGCACACCACAGTGTAAATTTTCTGGCTGTCAGTTATCGGCCAGAAGCGGACGTTTGGACAGTAAACCTGACAGCCCCGCTGTTGTATGTGTATGCCACAATACCTTCATACTAATTAGGAGGGTCGAATGGCTAAGATAGTTTGTACAGCATGCGGCTACGTAGGTGAGCCTGCAACTGCCACGAAAGGGAGCTTTGGGGTTGAACTCGCCTTGTGGCTTTGCTTCATTGTGCCCGGACTCATCTATTCGGTATGGCGGCTGTCATCCAGACACGACGCATGCCCGTCCTGCGGACAAACTGCGCTAATTCCTGCGGGGTCACCTATGGCGATTAAGTTTCTTCGGGAGAGCTTGCCTGAACAGGTAGCGCTCGCCGTGGACACACCGCCCCCGCCGTCAAAGACCGCCCACGCAACTGGGCGGGCACTTGGTCGTCTGATGGGTCGAGCCTTCAAGTAACCCTACTCTATCGATTGCCCGCTTAGGGTCGGGAGTGGTCACTCACCCAGTCTTTCTGCCTCGTATGACCACTGATGACTCCCTACGCTCATCCCGGAAAACGCTCAGCAGGTGACGAGCTCTGTGTGGCCGAAGCCTTTGGAATAATCGAGCACGGAGATGACCGTCGGCGTCACGCGGAATATATGGACATCCTCCGGTGTTGGCATCGCCACCGGTACGGCGATATTTTCCGGATACTTCAGCGGGAGCATGCGCAGGACCGTGTTCGCCTCATCCCGGTCGACGACCTTTTGCGCCCGCGCCGCCATGGAGAGGCCGGTGATCGCCATCAGGTCCGGCGTGTCGTGATCAATAGCCAGCGACACCCGGTCATCGTGCGCCAGGTTCGCTGCCTTCTGGCTGTCCAGACCACAGAGAAAGTACAGGGTGAGCCCTTCGTTGACGTAGCCGACGGTCGTCGCCTGCGGCCAGCCATCCGGCCTTAAGGTGGCAATCGTCATGATCCGGTGTTGATCCAGCAATGCCAGAATCTTGCTTCTAATCGCGTCGTCCATCTGTCGTCTCCATGATTGCGTGCGATCTGATGATCCTATTTAAGCGGTGTCGCGGAAAAAACCAAGCGATCCTGCACACCCGATAAGCCGTGTTGTTTTGTCTGGGTCATGGAAATTCTTCTCCAAGGAAAGAGCGACAACCCTTTGCAGGGCATTGACTGCTCGGCGGCTTGATTCATTCGCCTTCTGCCCCCGCTTTTTTGAGCTTGCCCAGCCACTTCGCGGCCTGCTTGGCATTCAGATTGCCGACGTTGCCGATGAGCGTTTCGTGCACCGGGGCGAAGCCCACGAAGCCGAGGATGTTGCGCTCAAGCGCGCGCACGCTGTGGGCGCGGAACACCCAGCGGTAGATCGCCGCGGGCATGCCCATGGTGACGACGACGCGTGCTGAGCGTCCGGCGAGGCCTATCTTGAACGCGGCGTGGCTGTCGCTGCGTTCGATGGCGAAGCCGGGGCGCAGCACCTGTTCCAGAAAACCCTTCAACAGCGCGGGCATGTCTCCGAGCCAGAGCGGAAAAAAAAGTACGAGGTGCCCGGCCCAGCGGATGTCGTCCTGGGCCGCAGCCAGGCCGGGCGGCAGGCTGCCGTGTTCCCAGTTGGCGGGACTGCGCAGGAGCGGGAAGTCCAGCGTGGCGACGTCGATGCGCCGGACCTCGTGGCCGCACCCTCGGCATAGGCATCCGCCAGCGCGTGGCAGAAGTGCTGCTGGATGTTGTCGGGGTGGCTCTGGATCAGAAGGATGTGCTTGCCCATTGCGCCCGTCATGTAAAGACCGGCTTTCAATGTAGAGGATTTTCGGGGTCAGACAGGGAAAAAGCAGGCCAACAAAAAAGCCCGGCGAGGCCGGGCTTTTTGCTTCGCAGGGGAGCAAGGATTTAGTTTTGCTTTGCGTCGATGGGCAGCCCGGCTTCTTTCCACTCCGGGAAACCGCCGCGGAACCAGTAGACGTTCTTCCAGCCCGCCTCGATTGCCATGACAGCCGACTTGTAGCTCTTCCAGCAGATGGTGCCGTCGCAATACATCATGAACGGTGCGTTTTTGTCCTTGGGAAGCTTGTTGAGTGCGAACTGGTCGTCACCCCGATCGAAGTCGACTTCCTTGGCGCTGCCTTCCTTGTAAGGCACTGAGATGGAAGAAGGCACATGGGCCTTCTTGAATTCTTCTTCGTGGCGCACGTCATAGACCGGCACCCCTTTTTCGATCAGCGACTTGGCCTCGGCAGCGGAGATGATCTTGGCGCCGGGCAGGCTGGTGGGGGTGGTGTTCAGCATCGACGCAACGCTCTTGAAATCCGCCTTGGAAGCCGCATTCATGGCGAGATTGAGGCTGTTGCTTTTTTGCAGCGACGCGGACAGTTTTTGCTGGACGTCGGCCGGCATCCGCTCGGTTTGGACGCTCAGGGCGCGCAAGGGTACGGTCGCGCTGGTGGATACGATGCGTCCACCGTTTGCGGCCGTCCAGGTCTTGGCCTCTTCGGCAGTTGCTACAGCAAGGTCATAGCGGCCAATTTTCAGCCCGTACAGGGGCGCTTCGGCCATGCGATGAAATTTCATTTCGCTGAAGTCGGTCTTGGCCAGCCCGCGGCTGTTGATTTCGCTGCGCGCGATCCCGCCCACCAAGGACTCGTAGTCAGGAAGGCCCAGCTTGGCGCCGGATTTGGTGGTGAGCGATCCCGCGTATTTCGGGCCGGCAACGAACGAGACCGCGGTCATCTCCTCGGTCTTGACGATGGGTTCAAATTTGAACTTGCCAAGGTTGGCGATGACTTGGGCGGGGCCGAAGACCATGTCCAGGGAGCCTTCCTTGGCGCCCTTGATGGCGGCAAAGCCACGCTTGAAATACTGCAGGCGAACCGGCTCACCAACGGACTTTTCAACATCTTTGACGAAAGCGCGATAGCGCTGGGTCGTGGCTTGATCCGTGAGTGATTCATTCTGGTCCAGCACAACGCCGAGGGTGAGCGGAGCCGCATGAGCGACAGACGCCAGCAGAATCAAGGGTATAAGTGAATAACGCAACATGACAGTCTCCAATCTTTAAGGGTCGAATGAGATATAGCCAGTTAGCGGACTTGCTGGCCGACTACTTGAACCAAAGATCAGCAACAATTAAGCCAGGATGTCAGGGTGGTCCGTAAAATCGCTTCGTCCACGGGCATCGGCAGCGCGATGTCGATGCGCAAACGCTGCCGCACCTTGTCGAGAGCCGCCTGGTGAGCCGGCTCGTAGAAAACCAGGATGCGGGTGCCGGGGGCACTCTGGGCTGTAGCCAGCAGGGATTCGAGGTTGGACAGGCGGTCGCGGAAATCGGTCTGGTGGTAAAAGTCGGCCACGATGACCGCCGGTGGGGTTTTGCGAACCAGGCTGATGGCCTTGCGCTCCGACCATTCGGTCACGACCGCGAATCCCAGTTCCTGGTAAAGCTTTTTGTAGCCGGCCGTGCCGATGAAGGCATTGACCATGAGCAGGCTGGGGGGCGAACTCATGCCTCGGTTTTTTTGGCGGCCGGTTTCTTCGCGGTGGCGGCTTTGGTTGGAGCCTTCTTGGTGGCCGCCTTTTTCGCGGTGGGCTTTTTCGGTTCCTTGGCTTCGGCCGCTTTCGCCTTCTTCGTGGCTGCCGGCTTGGTGGCGGCCTTTCTCGCCGGCTTCTTCGCCGGACCCTTGGCCACGCGCGCGGCAATCAGCCCGAGCGCCTCATCCAGGGTGATCTCTTCCGGCGTGATGTCTTTCGGAAGGGTGGCATTGGTGCTGCCGTGCTTCACATACGGCCCATAGCGGCCGCTGCGCACGGTGATGTCCTTGCCGTCTTCCGGGTGTGGGCCCAGGGTCTTCAGCACAGCGGCCGAGTCGGCGCCGCGCGGTGCGCGCTCCATCGCCAGCACTTCGAGCGCACGCGGCAGGTCGATTTCGTAGACGCTGTCGGTCTTGGGAATCGACTTGAACTTGCCGTCGTGCAGCAGATACGGGCCGAAGCGGCCGTTGTTGGCAACGATCGGCAGGCCGGTGGTTGGGTGATGGCCCACTTCGCGCGGCAGCGAGAGGAATTTCAGCGCCAGTTCCAGCGTCGCGCTGTCCAGCGGAATCTCCTTGGGCCAGGAGGCGCGGCGCGGTTTCGGCGCTTTCTTGTCTTCCGGCATCTCGCCGATCTGCACGTACGGGCCGAAGCGTCCGGACAGCAGTTTCACATCGAGCCCGCTCGCCGGGTCTTTGCCGAGGATGTTGTCGCCCTCGGCGGCGGCGGCGTGCAGCGGCCGCGTGTAATCGCATTCCGGATAGCCGGAACAGCCGATGAAGAGGCCGCGCTTGCTGGCCTGCATGAACAGCGGTTTGCCGCACTTGGGACAGGCCTCGAGGATCGGACAGCCGCGTTCGACGCCCTGCTTGGCCTTCAGGTCGCCGTCGAAATCCTTCCAGAATTCGCCGAGGAGCCGCGTCCACACCCGTTTGCCGTTCGATACGTCGTCGAGCTTGTCTTCCAGCTTGGCGGTGAAGTCGTAGTCGACGTAGTGGCTGAAATGGCGGGTGAGGAAGCAGTTGACCAGGCGGCCGATGTCGGTCGGCTGGAAGCGCTTTTTCTCCAGTACCACGTACTCGCGGTCCTGTAGGGTGGTAATGATGCTGGCGTAGGTGGAGGGACGGCCAATGCCGTATTCCTCCAGTGCCTTGACCAGGCTGGCCTCGGTAAAGCGTGGCGGTGGCTGGGTGAAGTGCTGCTCGCCGTAGAGCTTGTCGACCGGCAGGGTTTCGCCTTCGACGAGCGCGGGTAGCTTGGACTCTTCCTCGTCTTCATCGTCCTGGTACACGGCGAGGAAACCGGGGAAGGCCAACGTCTGCCCGGTGGCGCGGAAGGTGCCCTCGCCCACCGTGATGTCGGCGGCGACGGTGTCGAACTGCGCCGGGGTCATCTGGCAGGAGACGGTGCGTTTCCAGATCAGCTCGTAGAGCCGGGCCTGGTCGTGGGTCAGAAACGGCTTCACCGCCTCGGGCGTGCGCATCACGGAGGTCGGGCGCACCGCCTCGTGGGCTTCCTGCGCGTTCTTGGTCTTGGCCTTGTAGGCAATGGCGGCCGGCGGCAGATAATCCTTGTCGAAGTGGGCGCCCACATACTTGCGGATGTCGGTGATCGCTTCCTGCGCCAGCGCGACCGAGTCGGTACGCATGTAGGTGATGAGGCCGACCGGGCCTTCGCCGAGGTCGATGCCTTCGTACAACTGCTGCGCGGTGCGCATCACGCGGTCGGTGGTCATGCCGAGTTGGCGCACGCCAGCCTGCTGCAGGGTCGAGGTGGTGAACGGCGCGCCGGGATGGCGGGCGCGGCGCTTCTTCTCGATGCGCATGACCCGAGCATCGCGCCCTTCCAGCATCGCCAGCCATTCCTTGCTGCGCGCCTCGTGCTCGACCGTGAACTGCTCGAGCTTTTCCCCCTTGAAGTGGGTGAGCTTGGCGATGAAGGCCTGCGCGCCCTTGTGGGTGTCGAGGTGCAGCGTCCAGTATTCGCGAGGCACGAAGGCCTCGATCTCCTCCTCGCGCTCGACGATCATGCGCAAGGCGGGCGACTGCACGCGGCCAGCGGAGAGGCCCGGGCTGATTTTTTTCCACAGCAGCGGCGACAGGTTGAAGCCGACCAAATAATCCAGCGCGCGCCGCGCCTGCTGCGCGTCGACTAGATCGGTCGCAATCTCTCGCGGGTTGCGCACCGCGTCCTGGACGGCGGACTCGGTAATCTCGTAGAAGGCCACTCGCTTCATCGGCGTCTTGACCTTGCGTTCCTTGAGGATTTCGCTGATGTGCCAGGAGATCGCCTCGCCTTCGCGGTCCGGGTCGGTTGCCAGCAGCACTTCGTCGGCCTTCTTGGCGGCCTTGACGATGGCTTCGACGTGTTTGGCGTTGCGCTCGATGACCTGGTATTTCATGCTGAAATTTTCGGTATCGACCGCGCCGGTTTTCGGCTCCAGGTCGCGCACGTGGCCATAGCTGGCAAGGATTTCGTAGTCGGCGCCGAGGTACTTTTTCAGCGTTTTGGATTTCGACGGCGATTCGACGATGACGAGTTTGGACATGGTGGCTTTTTAATGTAGACGTCCTGGCTCGTGGTTCAGCAGCATGTCTTCGAGATGGGTGAAATGTTCGATCAGCCCGCGGCTCCACAGCACGATCAGCGTCATCCAGCGCACGTGCTCCGGTTCGATGTCTTCGCCGCCCAGCGCCATCAGCCCGGAAATCACCCATTCGCGCGATTCGGGGTCGAGCACGTGCGCGCTGACCAGATAGTTCAGTTCGCTGCGGCAGGCTTCGTTCAGGCGCTCCTGCTCTTCGGGCGCGTAATGTCGGTCGAAGGCCAGCGCCAGCCGTTCGTGGGTGGCGCTGCCGGTCAGATTGGCGTACCAGTCGAGCGCGGCGTTGATGTCGGCTTCTTCGAAACCGGCGGCAAACAGGCGTTTTTCCAGCGCGTCGCGGTCGGGCGCCAGTTCGGCCATGCGGAAGCTTTCGTAGAGGTAAACCAGGATGTCGAGCATAGGGTCAGTGAATTTTTTGGTAACGCCCGCCGGGCAAGGATGCAATGCGCCCGTCCAGTTCAAGCGTCAACAGCTTCGCCGAAAGCGCATCCAGCGTCAACCCGGTTCTTTGGGCCAGTGCGTCGAGGGTGGCGGGCGCGCCATCCAGCGCGTCCAGTACCCGGTCGGGCACGGTTTCCGGCAGAACCGGCGGGGCCAGTCGTTGTTGCCAGGCCAGCTCATCGAGAATGTCGGCGGCGGATTCGACCAGCTTGGCACCCTGCTTGATCAGGGCGTGGCAGCCGCGGGACAGCGGCGAATGGATCGAGCCGGGGATGGCGAACACTTCGCGCCCCTGTTCGGTCGCGACCCGTGCCGTGATGAGCGAGCCGCTGTTGGGCGCCGCCTCCACCACCAGTACCCCGCGACTCAAACCGCTGATCAGCCGGTTGCGGCGTGGAAAGTGGCCCGGCAGCGGGGCTGTGCCGAGCGCAAACTCCGACACGATCAGGCCGTTTTCAGCCAGTTGGTGCGCCAGCGTCTTGTTACGCGCGGGGTAGATGCGGTCGAGCCCGGTGCCGATGATGGCGACGCTCGACCCGGCGCCCGCCAGGCCACCACGATGCGCTGCCGCGTCGATGCCGAGCGCCAATCCGCTGACGATGGTCAGCCCGGCGTCAGAAAGCGCACGGGCAAACGCCTCGGCGTCGCGCATGCCCTGCGGGGTGGCGTTGCGGCTGCCGACAATGCCGAGGCTGGGCTGGCTCAACAGGCTGCGCCGCCCCTTGCAATACAACACGGCGGGCGGGTCGGGGATTTCCAGCAGGGTTTTCGGATAATCCTCGTCCGCCAGCGTCATCAGGCTGTTGCCGGGCTGGCCGAGCCAGGCGTGCGCGGCCTCGAGCTGTGTGGGGTCCGGGTCGGCAAGCAGCGCATCGCACTGCGCTCGGGAAAGGTGGGCACTCAGCGCGCTGCGGCCGGATGCCAAAACGGCCTCCGGAGAACCGAAGGCCGTTAACAGGCGGATCAGGCTGGTGTTGCCGACCCCCGGGGCGAGGGCCAGACGCAGCCAGGCGTCAGGCACGCTCGACGCGGTTTTCGCGGGTGGGCATGTTCAGGGGTTCTTCACCGTGTCGAGCAGGTAGACCGGACCGTCTGAATCCATGATCAGCGCGTACGACACGCGGTCGAACACGCGATACACCATGACCAGGCCGCTGCGCGCGCTAGGCAGCTTCACGCCGTTTTCCATGTTGAGGCTCAGACAGGAACTGCGGAAGGTGCTGCGAACCTCGGCAACCTGATCGTAGGTCACCTTGCCGTCTTCCTTCAGGCAACGCACATCGTTGTAGAGCCAGGCGCCGCCGTTCGGTACGCCTGCGACTTTTTCGTTGACCCAGGTCATGCGGTCCTTTTCGTCGCGGGTGAGCGATACCGCCTGCCCTTCGCGGTACACGGCCAGCACATGACCGGCCTCAAGGCCGTCACGGCTGCCCCGGTTGATGACCACGGTCTGGTAGCGGCCACTGTCAGACATGCCGCCGTAAGCGGAAATGATGCGCCCGTTCACCGGCCCTTCCGGCGCGTGGGGCATGTATTCGAAAGTGGAACTGTCGGCGGCTTCCACCAGCTTGTCCCGGGGCAGGATTTCCTGCACCGACTGCGTGATGCGGATTTTCTGCGGCGCGCCTTCCACCAGGGTGCGTGCATCGCCCAGGTATTCGACTTCGTAGCCCAGCACCTCGTTGGTCTCCGGGTCATACAATTCCTTGCCGGGGCGCAGCACGTTCCAGTTGCGCACCCCTTCCTTGCCGCCGGTGGCGAAGGCCTCGTCACCCGAGCCCAGCACCACGCGCTCGGCGTTGGTGCCCAGGATGTAGGGCGCGTCGTCGAGCGCGCCCAGCGGGACGACGCGCGGTTGCGACAGGAAGGGATGGATCACCCGAATGGGAATCGCCGGAATGGCATCGCTGCCGATTTCGGTGGTGCGGACGCCGGGTGACAGTTTGACGGTCTGCATGCCGTTCTGGCCGCCCCGCACCAGCGAAAGCCGCGGCTCCTTGCCGCTGCGGTCGAGCACGATGAGGTCGCCGGGATAAATCCAGTGCGGATTCTTGATCTCCTCGCGGTTCAGGTTCCAGATCTGCGGCCAGCGCCACGGATCCTTGAGAAATCGACCGGAGATATCCCACAGGGTATCGCCCTTGACCACGACATAGGTCTCGGGGGCGTTTTCCTGCAGTTTAAGGGTATCGGCCAGCGCGGGTGTAGCCAGCAGTAAAGCAAGTGAAACAACGAGATGACGCACGGGGGAACCCTCCATTTAGACCTTGTCTAATTCCGCATTGAAAATATACTGTGCGCTTAGCTTACGGCTATCCGTCGCCTTATATTTAGGGTGATGCGCAAGTTGATGCGGATATTTTGCATCAAAGTGTGCGCCTAGTTCCTTCATTCGTAAACAATTTATGGCCAAACTCGATATTTTGCATTATCCCGATGTGCGCCTGCACACCGTCGCCAGGCCGGTTGCAGCGGTCGACGCACGCATCCGCAGGCTGGTCGACGACATGGCCGAGACCATGTACGCCGCCCCCGGCATCGGGCTGGCCGCGACCCAGGTCAACGTCCACGAGCGTGTCGTCGTCATCGACATTTCCGAAACCCATGACGCGTTGCAGGTGTTCATCAATCCCGAGATCATCGCCCAGTCGGGCCGCGAGGAAAGCGAGGAAGGCTGCCTGTCGGTGCCCGGCGTGTTCGACAAGGTGACCCGCGCCGAGCGCGTCACCGTGCGCGCGCTCGACCGTGACGGCAAGCCGTTCGAACTGGAGGCCGACGGCCTGCTTGCCGTGTGCATCCAGCACGAAATGGATCACTTGATGGGCAAGGTCTTCGTCGACTACCTGTCCAACCTCAAACGCAACCGCATCAAGTCCAGGCTGTTGAAGCAGGCGCGCGAACACCGTCCCGACGCGGCGCCTGTGCGCGCGTCGCTCTGAGCCGCCCCGTGCGCATCATCTTTGCCGGCACCCCGCCGTTCGCGGCGGCCGCCCTTGATGCCCTGGCGGATGCCGGGCACGACATCGCCCTGGTGCTCACCCAGCCCGACCGCCCGGCCGGGCGCGGGATGAAGCTCACCCCCAGCGCGGTCAAGCAGGCGGCACTGGCGCGTGGGCTGCCGCTCTACCAGCCTGCCAGCCTTAAAGCACCCGAAGCGCAGGCCGAACTGCGTGCGGTAGATGCCGATGTCATGGTGGTCGCAGCCTATGGCCTGATCCTGCCGCAAGCGGTGCTGGACCTGCCGCGCCTAGGCTGCCTCAACATCCATGCCTCGCTCTTGCCCCGCTGGCGTGGCGCCGCACCGATCCAGCGCGCAATCCTGGCGGGCGACTGCGAAACCGGCATCACTATCATGCAGATGGACGCCGGCCTCGATACCGGGGCGATGCTGACGAAGACGCCGGCTCCGATCCTTGAAACCGATACCGCCGCCAGCCTGCACGACACCCTAGCGGCGGCGGGCGCTCGCGCCATCGTGGACGCGCTGGAACACTATTCCACCTTGGTGCCGCAGGCACAGGACGATAGCCAGGCCACCTATGCGGCCAAGCTCAGCAAGGAGGAAGCGCGGCTGGACTGGCACCAGCCCGCTGTTGTCCTCGCGCGTGCGGTGCGTGCCTACAATCCGGCGCCCGGCGCGTGGACGCTGCTGGACCGCGCGCCGCTGAAAATCTGGGCGGCCCAGGCCGTTGCAGGGACGGGCCATCCGGGCGAGGTGCTGCGTGCCGAGGCGGAGCAACTGGTCGTCGCTTGCGGCGACGGCGCGCTGGCCCTGCACGAGGTGCAGCCCGCGGGAAGCAAACGGATGCCGGCTGCGGCGTTCCTCGCCGGCCGGCCTTTACCGCCGGGTACCCGTCTCGGCGCGTGAAACAGGCGCGCGCACTGCTATCATCCGCCGCTCATCGCAGCGGCTGGAATCCCATGAAACAATCGACCAAGCGGGGCATCGCCCACCATGCGTAATCTGCAAAAACTGGCCGCCGGCGCGCTCGAAGAAGTGCTCGCCGGTGCGGCGCTGCACCAGGTGTTGCCGCGGCGCCTGCAGCAGCTGCAAACCCCCGGCGAGCGCGGCGCCCTGCAGGACATCGTGTACGGCAGCCTGCGCCAGCTGGGGCGCCTGGATGTCTGGCTGGACGCGTTGCTGGAACGCCCGCTGACCGATCCCGAACTGGGCTGGCTGCTGCGCGTGGCGATCTATCAGCTGGCCTACACCCGCGCGCCTGCGCATGCCGTGGTTCACAACGCTGTCAGCGCGGCTGGCGAGGGCTGGCGACGTGGGCTGGCCAATGCGGTGCTGCGCAACTTTCAGCGGCGCCGCGCCGAACTCGAAAAGATCGCCGACGAGTTGCCGTCCGCACGCTGGTCGCATCCCGACTGGTGGATCGCCAAACTGCAGAGCGAGCATCCAGCGCACTGGCAGGCCATCCTCGAAGCCAGCCTCGTGCACCCGCCTTTCACCCTGCGCGTCAATGGCCGCCGCGGCGATGTCGCGGGCTATCTGCAGCGCCTGACCGAGGCTGGCTTGCCAGCGCATCAAACCGGGCCCGATGCGGTTACCCTCGACCGCGCGGTGCCGGTGCACACGCTGCCCGGCTTCGATGCGGGCGATGTGTCGGTGCAGGATGCCGGCGCGCAATGGGCAGCGCGCCTGCTGGATGCGCTGCCGGGCGAGCGGGTGCTCGATGCCTGCGCCGCGCCCGGCGGCAAGACCGGCCATATCCTGGAACGCGCCCATGTCGATCTGATCGCGGTCGACGTCGACGCGGCACGGCTGGCGCGGGTGCAGGAAAACCTCGACCGACTGCAGCTGAAAGCGACCCTGGTTGAGGGCGATGCCGCGCAGCCCGACGCCTGGTGGGACGGTCGGCCGTTCGACCGCATCTTGGCCGACGTGCCGTGCAGTGCCTCTGGCGTGGTGCGCCGCAATCCCGACATCAAGTGGTTGCGCCGTCCCGAAGACATTGCTCAATTTGCCGCGCAACAGGCCGTTATGCTGGAGGCACTCTGGCGACTGCTGGCCCCGGGTGGTACATTGCTTTACGCCACCTGCTCTATATTCAATGAAGAAAACGAGGGGCAAGTGCAGGCGTTCCTGGCGCGCCATACTGGGGATGCCGAACGCTGTCCGCTTCCTGAACCTTTGTCCGACGGACCTCTGCTGCCTGCTGCCGAACATGACGGTTTTTATTACGCCCTGCTGCGCAAGACCTGACCCGACGTTGCGCTGGCTGGCCGGGCTGTTGCTGGGCTGCTGGCTGGCAATTGCCGGCAGCGCGCTGGCCAACGACAAGAGCCTGGTCAAAGAGGCCGTGATCCAGGCCATCCCGCAGGGCTATGTGCTGGACGCAGACGTCAACATCGTGCTCAACCCCACGCTGGAAGACGCACTCAGCAAGGGCATCAACCTCCATTTTCTGCTGGAACTCGAAGTGAGTCGTCCACGCAACTGGTGGCTCGACGAAGGCATTGCCGAGCCGGTGCGCAAGATGCGGATTTATTACCATCTGCTGCTGCGGCGCTACGTCGTGGAATCCGGCTATGTCACCCGGACCGCCGCCACGCTGGACGAGGCGCTGGCCATCCTGGGGCGGGTGGAGAGCTGGCAGGCACTGGAGCGCGGCATGCTTAAAACCGGTCAGCGCTACGATGCCCGTCTGCGTCTGCGTCTCGACACCGCACAATTGCCCAAGCCGCTTTCCATTGGCGCCGTCCCGGGCGACAAGTGGGAACTCGTCACCCCCTGGCACAGTTGGTCGTTTGACGCGCCCGCGGTGCCCGCGCCCTTGCCGCCTTTGCCCTGATGCGCAGTCTGATTGCCGCCGCCCTGATTATGGGCATCGTGCTGCTGTCGCTCCTGTTCTATGCCAGCAGCGACAGCAATGCTTTCTCCGACACCCTGCCCACCCTGTTCGTCGGGGGCGGCGTGCTCGGGGTGGCCTTGCTGGTGCTGCTGGGCTGGCGCCTGTGGTGGCTGCAAAAACGTATCCGTCGCGGCGTGTTCGGTGCCAAGCTCACGCTCAAGCTGCTGCTGATGTTCGGCGTCGTCGCCATGCTGCCGGGCCTGGTGGTGTATGGCGCCTCGGTGTTTTTTCTCAACCGATCGATCGAGACCTGGTTCGACGTGCGGGTCGATAATGCCCTGACCTCTGGCGTCAATCTCGGCCAGGCGGCGCTCGACGACTTGTTGGCCGAGCTCGACAAAAAAGCCCAGCGCATGGCGCTGTCGCTGTCGGATGAAGGCATCGGATCGACCATCACCAATCTATCCATCCTGCGCGAACAAAGCGCCGTGCAGGAACTGACCCTGTTCGACGAGCGCGGCGGTCTGATCGCTCACGTCAGCGGCGAGCGCGGTGCCCTGCTGCCGGTGCTGCCCGAGCGCGGCGTGCTGTGGCAGGTGCGGCAGCAGCAGCCCTACAGCCGCATCGAGGAAGTGCCCGAGCGCGGACTGATCATGCGTGTCATCGTGCCGGTCTATACCGGGGCGCTGACCAGCGAAACGCGCGTGCTGCAGCTGGTGCAGCCGGTGCCCGCCAGCCTGGCGCGCGACGCTCAGGCGGTACAGCTCGCCTACCAGGAATACCAGCAGATCGCGGTGTCGAGGGTGGGCCTGAAGCGCATCTACGGCCTGGCGCTCACCCTGACCCTGATGCTGGCACTGCTGATGACGATGGTCATCGCCTACCTGCTTTCGGAGCGGCTGGGTGCGCCGCTGCGCACCTTGGCGCGCGGCACCCGTGCGGTGGCCAAGGGGGATTTTTCACAGATGCCTTCGGTGAAGAGCCGCGACGAACTGGGCGTGCTGATCCAGTCGTTCAACCGCATGACCCGCCAGTTGTCGGAAGCGCGCGAACAGGTTGCGCAGAACCACCAGGAAACCGAGCAGGCGAAGGCCTTTCTGGAGCGGGTGCTGGCCAATCTGTCCTCCGGCGTGATGGTGCTCGACGACGCCTTGCAGGTGCGCACCATGAACGGCGCAGCGGCGCACATACTGGGCGTGGCTGAGTCGGCGCTCGATGCCCTGCCGCTCACCGGCCTGAGTCAGTCGGACGCCTTGCATGCGTTCGGCGCGGCCGTTGCGGAGCGCTTTGCCGAGCACGAGGGCGAATGGCAGGAGCAGATCGACTATGCGGGACAAGGCGGCAACCAGACGCTGCTGCTGCGCGGTACGCGGCTGCCGCCCGGCGTCGAGCGCGGCTATGTGCTGGTGTTCGACGATGTCACCAAGCTGATCGACGCCGAACGCAATGCGGCCTGGAGCGAAGTCGCGCGGCGGCTGGCGCACGAGATCAAGAACCCGCTCACCCCGATCCAGCTGTCGGCCGAGCGCATTGCGCGCAAGCTCGATGGCCGGCTGCAAGCAGCGGATGCGGAGTTCCTCGCACGCGCCACACAAACCATCGTCAGCCAGGTCGCCGCCATGAAAAACATGGTGGACGCGTTTGCTGGCTATGCGCGGATGCCGCGCGCCAGGCTCGAAGCGCTCGACCTCAACGCCTTGGTGGGCGAAGTGCTGTCGCTGTACGACACCAAGGCGCTTGGACTTCAGCTGAATCTCGATGCCGATCTGCCGCGCATTGCGGGCGACTCCACATTATTGCGCCAGGTGATACATAATCTGTTGCAAAATGCGCAGGATGCGTTGGCGGGTCACGCTGCACCGAGAGTCGAGGTCAGCACGCGCGTCAAAAACAATGCAGTTTGCTTGACCGTAATGGACAATGGAGCCGGATTTCCGGAGCACCTGATGACGCGGCTGTTCGAGCCCTATGCAACGACCAAGGCCAAGGGAACGGGGCTGGGCCTGGCCATCGTCAAAAAAATCGTGGAAGAGCATCACGGAAAAATACAAATCGAAAACCTTAAAACGGGCGGTGCCGTCATCCGCATTGCACTGCCTGTTTTTGCGGCATCCGGGGGGCAGGCGTGAGCGGGCATATTCTCGTCGTCGATGACGAAGTGGGCATTCGTGAGTTGTTGTCGGAGATTCTTACCGACGAAGGGTACGACGTGCACCTGGCGGAGAATGCCGAGGCGGCGCGTGCTTTCCGTGTCCTGCAGCGCCCGGATCTGGTCCTGCTCGACATCTGGATGCCCGACACCGATGGGGTGACGCTGCTGAAGGAATGGGCGGGCGGCGGCCAACTCACCATGCCTGTGGTGATGATGTCCGGTCACGGCACCATCGATACCGCGGTCGAGGCCACCCGGCTCGGCGCTGCCGATTTTCTGGAAAAACCGGTTTCGCTGGCCAAGCTGATCGATACCGTCAGCAAGGCCATCAAGCGCGGCGTGGCCATGCCGCGGCGCAGTCCCGGCATGGACCTGTCCGCCCTCGGGCGCAGCCCGATGATTCTCGAACTGAAGAAGCGCCTCACCCAGATCGCCGGCAACACTGCGCCGGTGATGCTCCTGGGTGAGCCCGGCAGCGGCTTCGAGGTGTGCGCACATTTCCTGCACCAGCCGGGCACACCCTGGGTCGAAATCAAGGATCGCGCGCGTCTGGTATCCGATCCGCTGAGCTATGTCGAAGCACTCGGCAATGGCACGTTGTTTTTGCCCGACGCCGGCGAACTGGGGCGTCTGGAGCAGAAGGGCCTGGGACTGCTGCTCGACCGTATCGAAGGCAGCGGCGCGCGCCTGGTGTGCGCCACCAGCCGCAGTCTCGACGCCATGGTCGCCGCCGGCGAATTCGACAGCCGCCTGTTTTACAGGCTGTCCAGTCTGGCCATCCATGTGCCGCCGCTGCGCGAGCATCGTGAAGACGTGCCCGATATCGCGAACTTCATGCTCGCGCAGTTGATCGAGGCGGGTGTGTGTCCGGTGCGGCGACTGACGACGCCGGCCTTGAACCAGCTGCGCAATTTCGACTGGCCAGGCAACCTGCCACAACTCAACAACGTGGTGCGCACGCTGGCAGTGACTGCGCTGTCGAGCGAAATCGACGCCACCGACGTCAACCGCGTGCTCGCCCCGATGAAACTGTCGGCACCGGCCGTCTCGCATGGCATCCCGCTCGACATCCCCTTGCGCGAGGCGCGCGACGCCTTCGAGCGCATGTATTTCGAGCATCTGATCCAGAAGGAAGGCGGCAGCATGACGCGGGTCGCCGACAAGTCAGGGCTGGAGCGCACCCACCTCTACCGCAAGCTCAAGCAACTGAATATCCGGCATGGGCGACGTCTCGACGAAGACCTGTAACCGCAGGGTTCCAACGTGAAAATCATCATCCTCGGTGCCGGCCAGGTCGGCGCCAACCTCGCTGCCAGCCTGGTGGCCGAAAACAACGACATCACCGTGGTCGACCTGGACGCCGGGCGGCTGTCCGAGCTGCAGGACCGTTTCGACCTGCGCACCGTTCGCGGCCATGCGGCCCATCCTTCGACCCTGAAGATTGCCGGTGCGGACGATGCCGACATGCTGGTGGCGGTCACCCAGAGCGACGAGACCAATCTGGTGGCCTGTCGCCTGTCGGCCACCTTGTTCAACATCCCCACCCGCATCGCGCGGCTCCGCTCGAGTGATTTTCTGGAAATCGAGGAAGGCTTTCTCGCCGAGCACTTCGGTGTCCACCACGTCATCAGCCCGGAGCAGGAAGTCACCGACACCCTGCGCCGCCTGATCGAGCACCCTGAGGCATTGCAGGTGCTGGATTTCGCCGAAGGCAAGGTGCGGCTGGTCGCGGTGCGCGCCTACCACGGCGGGCCGCTGGTCGGCCATGAGCTGCAGGACATCAAGCGCCACATGCCGGATATCGACGCCCGGGTGGCGGCCATCTACCGGCGCGACCGCGGCATCGTACCGAAGGGCATCACCGTCATCGAGCCCGGCGACGAGGTGTTTTTCCTTGCCCGCAAGCGCGACATTCCCTCCGTCATGCGCGAGTTGCGCCGCATGGAGCGCCCGGTCAAGCGGGTCATGATCGCCGGCGGCGGCAACATCGGGCGGCGGCTGGCGGCGCGGCTGGAGCGCGACTACGAGGTCAAGCTGATCGATCACAACAAGGCCACCTGCGCGCAGCTGGCGGATCAGCTGCACCGCACCCTGGTGTTGCAGGGCGATGCCACCGACGAGGACCTGCTGGAGCAGGAAAACATCGAGTCGATCGACGTGTTCTGCGCGCTCACCAACGACGACGAGGACAACATCATGTCGGCGCTGCTGGCCAAGCGCATGGGCGCGAATCGCGTGATTGCCCTGATCAACCGTTCCGCCTATGTCAATCTGGTGCAGGGCGGCGAGATCGACATCGCCATTTCGCCGGCGCAGGCCACGGTTGGCCCACTTCTGTCGAAGATCCGCCGCGGCGACATGGCGGCGGTGCACAGCCTGCGCCGTGGCGCCGCCGAGGTGCTGGAAATCGTCGTCCACGGCGACTTCAAGACCTCCAAGGTGGTGGGCCGGCGCATCGGCGATGTGGCGCTGCCGGAAGGCGCCTCGATCGCCGCCATCATCCGTGGCGAGGAGGTCGTCATGGCGCACCACGACACCCTGGTCGAAGCCGAGGATCACCTGATCCTGTTCGCGCTCAACAAGCGCATCATTCCCAAGGTCGAAAAGCTGTTCCAGGTCGGTTTCGGGTTCTTCTGATTTCAGGCCGCACTCATACGGAGACTGGCTTGCCGGATCTTGCCCAACGATGCGCATCCCCTGCGACCTTTCGCCTCGGCCCGGTGTAAGCTCGAACTGAAATGAGCATCCCGCTGCACCGTTTCGCGCCGGTCCTGCATGTGCTTGGCCTGGTGATCCTGATTTTTTCCTTTTCCATGCTGGTGCCGCTGGTGACGGCGTTGATCGCCCACGACGCGGCGCAATTCGCGTTCGATGAGTCCTTCGCCGTGACGCTGGTTGCCGGCTTTGTGCTGTGGCTGGTCGGGCGGCGCTGGCGCCGCGAGCTCAAGGTGCGCGACGGCTTTCTGCTGGTGCTGCTGGTGTGGACCGGGCTGCCGGCCTTCGCCACCCTGCCCTTCATGATTTTCGCCCCGGACATGAGCTTCACCGATGCCTATTTCGAGACCCTCTCCGCGATGACAACCACCGGCGCTACGGTGATGAGCGGGCTCGATACCCTGCCGCCCTCGCTCAACCTGTGGCGGCACCTGCTGCAGTGGCTGGGCGGCATGGGCATCATCGTGCTGGCGGTGGCGATCCTGCCGTTGCTGGGCGTCGGCGGCCGCCAGTTGCTGAAAGCCGAACTGCCGGGGCCGATCAAGGACAGCAAGCTCACCCCGCGCATCGCCGATACCGCCAAGCTGCTGTGGGCGATGTATGCGGCGCTCACCTTGCTCTGCGTGCTGGCGCTGAAGTGGGCCGGGATGAGCTGGTTCGACGCCGTGTGCCACGCCTTCGCCACGCTGAGCCTGGGCGGCTTTTCCACCCATGACGCCAGCGTCGGGTATTTCAACTCGCCGCTGATCGAAGCCGTGCTGATCGTCTTCATGCTGCTGGCGGCGCTCAATTTCGTCACCCATTTTCTGGCTTTTCGTCAGCGCAGCCTGGTGCCCTACCGGCACGACTCTGAAGTCCGCGGGGTGCTCGGGCTGGTGATCGCAAGCTGTATTGGGATCAGCCTCTATGTCTGGCAGGCCGGCGTGTATCCGGAGTATCTGACCGCATTGCGCCACGTCAGCTTCAATCTGGTGTCGATCGCCACCGATTGCGGCTTTGCCAGCACCGACTTCAACAGCTGGCCGATTTTTGCGCCCATGTGGATGCTGTTGCTGAGTTGCGTCACCGCAAGTTCCGGCTCCACCGGCGGCGGCCTGAAAATGATCCGGGCGGTGCTGATGTTCCGCCAGGGCGTGCGCGAACTCGAGCACCAGCTGCACCCCGCCGCTCGTCTGCCGGTCAAGATCGGCGGCCACGGCGTGCCCAACCAGATCGTGTTCGCGATTCAGGCGTTCGTCATGATGTATATCGCCACCGTCGTGGCGATGACCCTGGTGCTGCTGGCCAGCGGGCTCGATTTCGTCAGCGCGTTCTCCGCCGTCATCGCCTGCATCAATAACGCCGGGCCCGGCCTCAACGAGGTGGGGCCGGGAACAAACTACGCCAGCCTCAATGATTTCCAGACCTGGGTGCTCGCATTCACCATGCTGCTCGGGCGGCTCGAGCTGTTCACCGTGTTCGTATTGTTCACCCGCGCCTTCTGGCGTGGCTGAGAGCCGGGGCTGGTAACATCGCGCTAATCGAAGTCGGCCTGCCGTAACGGGGCTGTGCTCACCCCCACCTTCCCCCGCAAGCGGGAGAGGGACTAAAAAACGCCCAGATCGATCCATGTCGCAAATACTGTCCGTTGTTCACATCCTGTCGAAGGTGCTGATGCTGTTTTCAGCGGCGTTCCTGCTGCCGCTGGCCATCTCGCTCGGGCTGGAGGATGGCGCGCACCGGGCCTACGATGAGGCGATTGTCATCACCTTCCTGTCCGGCGCGGTGCTGTGGGCATTTTCGCGCCGGGAGAAGCGCGAACTGCAAATCCGCGATGGTTTCCTGCTGGTGGTGATGATCTGGGCGATCCTGCCGCTGTATTCCGCCATTCCGCTGCTGTCCTACATCCCCGATCTCAGTTTCACCGACGCCTATTTCGAGGCGGTGTCGGGATTGACCGCCACCGGCGCAACCCTGCTGTCGGGGCTGGACACGCTGCCGCCCTCGATCAATGTCTGGCGCACCGAAATGCACTGGATCGGCGGCATGGGGGTGATCGTGCTGGTGGTCGCCGTGCTGCCGATGCTGGGGGTCGGCGGCCGCCAACTGTTCAAGGCCGAGACGCCGACGCCGATGAAGGACAGCAAGCTCACGCCGCGCATGGCGGAAACCGCCAAGGGGCTGTGGCTGGTGTACGCGATCGTCACCGCGTTCTGCATCCTGGCGTTGTGGCTCGGCGGCATGGGCTGGGTGGACGCCCTGGTGCACGCCTTCAGCGTCATGAGCCTGGGCGGCATGTCCTCGCACGATGCCAGTCTGGGTCATTTCAACTCCGTCACCCTCGAAATCATCGTCATGGTGTTCGCGCTGATCGCCGCGATCAGTTTTTCCACCCACTTCATGGCGTTTCGCATGCGCAACCTGCAGGCCTATCGCTTCGACACCGAAATCCGCTGGACCTTCGGCGTGCTCGGCGCGAGCATCCTCGGGCTGACCTTCTATCTGATGTACAAGGGCTTTTACCTGGATTTTCCCGAAGCGCTGCGCTATGCGGCATTCAACACCATTTCCGTCGCCACCACGCTCGGGTTTTCCACCACCGACTTCAATGTGTGGCCCTATTTCGCGCCGCTGTTCATGCTGTTCCTGTCGAGCTTCATTGCCAGCTCCGGCTCCACCGGCGGCGGCATCAAGATGCTGCGGGCGGTGCTGCTGTACAAGCAGGTATACCGTGAACTCATCAAGCTGGTGCACCCCAATGCCGCGGTCCACACCAAGCTCGGCAACCAGCCCGTGCCCAACAAGATCACCTATGCGGTACTGGCCTTCCTGTTCATCTACGTCGCCTCCATCGTCGTCCTTTCGTTCGTCCTCGCCGCATCGGGGCTCGACGTGTTCACCGCCTTCACCGCCGTGGTTGCCATGGTCAACAACACCGGCCCCGGCCTGGGACAGGTTGGCCCCGCCAGCACCTATGCCGTTTTGACGGATTTCCAGACCTGGGTGTGCAGCTTTGCCATGCTGCTCGGGCGGCTGGAGTTCTTCACCCTGCTGGTGGTGCTCACCCCGGTGTTCTGGAGAAAGTAGGAAAGGATTTATGCCGTCAGTCGCCGATTTCGAATCCATGCTGGCCGCCGGCCGCGACAACGCGCTGTTGCGCTTTTCGCTCGGCAACGAATACCTCAAGCAGGGCGATGCGGCCAAAGCCGCCGAGCACCTGCGCCGCGCGGTCGAGCACGATCCGAAGTATTCCGCCGCCTGGAAACTGCTCGGCAAGGCGCTGACCGATACCGAGGCCTGGGCCGACGCGCTGGCCGCGTACCAGGAGGGCATCGCCGTGGCCGAGGCGCGCGGCGACAAGCAGGCCGCCAAGGAAATGGGTGTATTCGCCCGCCGCATCCAGAAACAGCTTGGGTTAGAATCCCACGACTGAATATTTGAAGGAGCAGGAAATGACGCGGATGGTGAATTGTGTGAAGCTCGGGCGCGAAGCCGAAGGCCTGGCCTTCCAGCCGGTGCCGGGCGATCTGGGCAAGAAGATTTTCGAGAACGTGTCGAAGGAAGCCTGGAGCGGTTGGCAGCGCCATCAGACCATGCTGATCAACGAAAACCGCCTGAACCTGGCCGACCCGCAGGCGCGCAGCTACCTGATGGAACAGATGGAGCGCTATTTCTTCGGCGGCGGCAATGTCGATGCCGCAGCTGGCTACGTCCCGCCGGCCAAGTAGTGCGTGGTTGTTGACGCTGCAGCGGCTGTACCACCACGGCCTACCCCGTGCGGGTAAATCCGGCAAAGGCCACAAACAAAACGGGCTCCCTGAGGGAGCCCGTTTGCATTCGTGCCGCTGAAAATCACATCACTTCTTTTTCGATCTCTTCCAGCGAGGTGTGGCGCACGTCCTTGCCCTTCACCATGTAGACCACGTATTCCGACATGTTCTTGGCGTGGTCGCCCATGCGCTCAATTGCCTTGGTGACGAACAGGATGTCGATGAAGACCGAAATGGTGCGCGGGTCTTCCATCATGAACGTGATCAGGTGGCGCAGGTTGAGGCGGAACTCCTCATCCACTGCCTGGTCCTGGCGCGCGATTTCCACCGCCTTGGTGGCGTCCAGGCGGGCGAAGCCGTCGAGTGCCTTCCTCAGCATGTCGAGCACCAGGTCGGACATGTATTTCACTTCGGAGAAGCGCGGCAGGCTGATGCGCTCGGCTTGGTGGATCAGCTTGGCCATGCGCGCGATCTTGGCCGCTTCGTCGCCGATGCGCTCAAGGTCGGTGATGGTCTTCACCACCATCATCACCATGCGCAGGTCGGAGGCGGTCGGCTGGCGGCGCGCGATGATGTGGGTGCAGTCCTCGTCGATCGCCACTTCCAGCGCGTTGACGTTGTGGTCGTTGGCGTCCACCTGGGCGGCCAGTTCCATGTTGCCCGAGATGAGCGCCTCGACTGCATTGGTGATCTGCTCCTCGACCAGGCCACCCATTTTCAGCACGCTGGCGCGGACGGCCTCGAGTTCGGCGTCAAACTGTTTATAGGTATGTTCGGCTGGCATCGTGGTGCTCTCTCAAAAAATATCTTCCGATTATATGCGCCGTCTGTGACGATTTCATGTACGGCAGTTTTCAGCGATTGCTGAAGGGCAGCGCATAGCGCGCGCCGTCCAGGTCCAGGAAGAGCGTCCAGTCGTGCCGCCCGCTGATGCACACCGGTAGCGTAACCTTCGAGCCAAACACGCCGGCTGAGCCTGGGTGCAGGTCGTAGCGGTTGAAACCCATGTCCATGCCGACCATCTGGAATTCTGCGCTGATTTTGGTGGCGTTGGGTGCGGCGACGGTGAGTTCGAAGGGCTCCAGCGGCACCGGCTGCGTCGAAAAGCGGACGCTGACCGCCGCGCCATGGTGACTGAAAGCACAGCCGGCGATCGGGTCGGGGCACGACACCGCCACCGCCTCGGCGGGGCGCTTCAGCCAGTAACCGGCGACTGCAATTGCCACCAGCGCGACCACCAGTAGCAAGGGTCCCACGATCCGATTCATGTCCACGCCCCCCTTAACAGTGCCACCCCGTGTGCGCCGTGCGACTGCGCCAGCGCGACGTCATGACGCCCCAGCCCGCCGAGGCCGTAAACCGGAACCGGGCTGGCAGCGGCGAGTGCGGAAAAAGTGTCCCAGCCGAGCGTGGCTGCACCCGGATGGGTGAGCGTGGGCAAAACGGGCGACAGCAGCGCATAGTCCGCCTCGATCGCGGCGGCATGCGCCAACTCGGCGCCGTCGTGGCACGACACCCCGACCAGGAAAGCATCCGGCCTGGCATAGTCGGGGCGCGTCGTGAGCCGGGCGGCAGCGGACGAATCGAGGTGCACGCCATCCGCACCCGCGGCGTGTGCCAGGTCCGGACTGCCGTTGACCAGCACGCGTGCGCCGTGCAGATGGGCGCGGCGCACGGTCTCGCGCGCCAGCGCCAGGCGCACGTCCTCCGCCAGCGTCTTGTCGCGCAGTTGGATCAGCCGCAGGCCGTTGGCAAGTGCCACGTCCAGCCGCGCCAGGAAGCTGTCGACGCCAAGCGCTTCGGCGTGCGAAATCCCCAGCACCGACGGCAGCGACAGCGCCTTCAGAATCGGGAAATTGGCGGGCAAGAGCGGCGTCACCTCGACCGCATCGGGCAACTGCAAGGAAAAGACCTGCCCCTCGTGCGGGTGCGGCTCGCCCTGCCAGCCGAACACGCGGAAGAAGTTCAGCCGCACCGTCGCATGCGGATATTCGAATACCCGCGTGATCCAGCGGCAGGTGCGGGTGAGAACAATGCCCAATTCCTCGTGCAGTTCGCGCGCCAATGCCGCTTCCAGCGATTCGCCCGCCTCCACCTTGCCGCCGGGAAACTCCCAATAGCCTGCGTAGACCTTGCCCCGCGGGCGCTGCGCCAGCAGCACCCGGCCATCGGGCTGGGTCAGCACGGCGGCGACGACTTCGGTGATCGGGTTTTGGCTCATCGCTGACACCTGGCCCAGTCGCGGAAGGACTGTGTGCCGGACTCGGCGGGCGCGGAGCCCCCTCGCGGGGATAAACGCCGGTGGCGGGCAGGCACGCACAGTTCACGCACGAGTGTGCTCATTTTTTCCCGGCCCAGTCGCGCGCGAACTGCCATGCCACCCGTCCGTTGCGCGCACCGCGGCCCTGCGACCACTGCAGCGCGGCGCGCTCGAAGCGGTCGTCCGCAGGTGCGCCCAGCGCCGCTGCCCAATGGCGCGCAATGGCGAGATAGGTGTCCTGGTCCATGCCGTGGAAAGACACCCACAGCCCGAAGCGGTCGGACAGCGAGACCTTCTCCTCGGTCGCCTCGCCCGGCTGCACCTCGCCGCCGAGGTACTTCGTTTCCATGTTCTCGGCCATGTATTCCGGCATCAGGTGGCGGCGGTTGCTGGTGGCGTAGATCAGCACGTTGTCCGACGGCCCCGCCAGCGAGCCGTCGAGCGCGGCCTTGAGACTGGCGTAGCCGGCCTCATGTTCGGCGAAGGTCAGGTCATCGATGAAGATGATGAAGCGGTAGGCGGCGTCCGCCAACTGATCGAACAGATCGGGAAGCTGCGGCAGCCCGGCTTTGTCAACCTCGATCAGGCGCAGCCCCTTGGGCGCGTACTTGGCGTGCACCGCTTTTACCAGCGAGGACTTGCCACAGCCGCGCGCGCCCGTCAGCAGCACGTTGTTGGCGGGCTTGCCGGCGACGAACTGCCGCGTGTTGGCGTCTACACGCTGCTTCTGATCGCCGATTGCCAGGAGGTCGCGCAAGGCCACCCGCTGCGGATGCAGGATGGGCTTGAGCCCGCCCGCCTGGGCCGACCAGCGCGCCGCGCGGACAGTCTTCCAATCCGGCATGGCGGCGGGAGGCGCGTCAAGGCGGTCGAGCAGGTGCGCGAGGCGCGGCAGCACGGCAGTGAGATCGGTCATGGCAAGATTCTAGCGGATGGTGCGGCCGCGCCGCAGGCGTCATCGCTTAAGAAAAAATTAGGTTCTGCCTAATAAAGACTTAGCAACGCTTCGAAAATATCCTGGCTAATCTTCGGCTGTTCGGGCGCGCGGTGCGCCTGATGACACGAGGAGCGGACAATGAAACCACCCCTGAAAATCGCTGTGATCCTGCTTGCGGGCTGGATGAGCCAGGCTTGGGCCGGCCAGGACGACATCCGCCACGGCCGTTACCTGATCCAGATTTCCGGCTGCAACGACTGCCATACCGCCGGCTTCATGCAACTCGACGGCAAGGTCGCGGAGGCAGACTGGCTGACCGGCGACGCGATGGGCTGGCAGGGGCCGTGGGGCACGACGTATCCGTCCAACCTGCGCCTGCTGGTGCAAAACATGGACGAACCGGCTTGGGTTGCCCGGGCCCGCCTGCCGATGCGCCCGCCGATGCCTGCGCCGTCGTTGCGGGCGATGAGCGACGACGATCTCAGGGCGATCTATCGTTATTTGCGCAGCCTCGGCGCCAAAGGCCAGCCTGCGCCGGCCTATGTGCCGCCGGGCGGCAAGGTCGCCACGCCCTACCTCGACCTCACGCCGAAGAATCTGCCGGTGCGGGCTCAGGCGCGCAAATAGGTCTCAGCGTGCGTCCAGCGACAGCGGCCTGGCGAGGCTGAGCCGAAAACGCCCGCGCCCGGTCTTTTCCAGGGCGATTGCCGGGCAGCGTTCCGCCAGTCGCCGCTGCAGCAGGAGCAGGCGGGTCTCCAGGTTGTCGCCGAAGCCGGGCAGTGGCAGGCGCGGGTCGCGCCGCAGTTCGCGGTTGCAGAAATCGCGTCGGCCGTTCGTCGCGTGCTCGTTGAGCAGGGTCCACAGGATGCTGCCGGCGACGCCCTTGATGAGATAGTCGTTGTCGATGAACACGCTGTGGTCGGCGGCGAAGTAGCGCACCGCGAGGGGCGGACCGCTGGGTCCTGCGGCAGGATCGCTGTGGGCTGGCTCGGTGTCGTCGGGCTCGCACGCAGCCTGTGAAAACAGCACAGCGAGGTGGCGGGCATAGACGACCAGCGCGTCCTCGTCGGCATGGCTGAAGAAGGCGTCGTCTTCGCTCTCGGCAACCAGCACGCCAGTCAGGCGGCCGCCGTGAATGAGCGGCACCGCGATCTGGCTGTGCGCTTCGGCCAGGATGGGGAGTGCGATTCGAGGCTCACCCGGACTCGCCGCACGCAGTGCGGCGTGATAGGTGTAATCGCCGGTGCGGTAGTTGATGCGCACCGGAATGCGCTCGCGCGCGGCGACGCCGATGAGGCCCTCGCCGACGCTCACCTCGGCGCCGATGCCGGAATGGGCATACCCCAGGCTCGCCAGCGTATAGAGCGCGGCGCCCGCCTCGTCCAGCATCAGCAGCAGCGCATGGCGGATGCCGAAGCCCTGCGTGAGCGCGGCGAGCGCACGGTCGGCGAGCAGCGCGAGGTCGGTGCTGTCGCCCAGCGCGTCGAGCGCGCGGCGCAGGCGCATCAACGCGTCGGGCGGCGGCGGCGCGGGCGGCAGGTGGGCATCGACCGCCTCGACGTCGAGCACCCGGTAGATGTCGGCGCCGCGCAGCACGAATACCTTGTCCATGTGGGTCTGCGCGGCGATGCCAGCGAGTTGCGCCTTCATGTACTCGAACAGCGGGCCTTCGGTTTCGGTGCGCTGGTAATGCAGGCGCAGGCGGAAATGGCGGAAGCTGCCGGGTTCGATCACCTGCGCCTGTGCGTAGGGATGCGCCAGCACGTTCTCGCGCGTCTTGCTGAAGAACTGGTACGACAGCGCCACGTGTTCGGCATCGACGTAATGCACCTGCGAGGCATAGGCCACATTGGGCGTGCCGTCGCGTGCGCAGGTGGCGACGACGGAGGGAATCGCGCCGTCGAGGCAGGGCCGCAGGGATTCGAGCGTGGGCTTCATGTCGCCGCCAGCACGCGCCCGGCGCCGGGGCCGGGCGTCTGGTCGAAAATGACTTGCGGCACAAAGCGCAGCGCCGCCAGGTCGCTCGTCGCCATCAGATTGACGATGCCCTGCCCCAGATCGGGGCCGTAGCCGAGCCCCACCAGCTCGTCGGCGAATTGCTGCGCATAGCGGGCGTTGCAGGCTTTCAGCGCTGCGTTCAGGGCGACCCGTGACGCGTGTTCGGCCTTGAGTTGCAGCGTCGCGTGAGTGGCCGGGCGGCTGAACACCGCGGCGATGCTGCTGCCGCCGTCCAGCGCATCGAGCAGCTCGCGCCCGCGCCGGGCCGACAGCAGCACCGTCAGCGACCGGCGGTCGCGCGCCACCACGCAGCCCTGTGCGCGGCACACGCACGGCCAGCCGTCGCGGCCGCTGGCGGCGAGGTTGATCGACACCGGGCCTTGCAGGAATGCAGCCTGCTCGGCGGTCAGTTCGATGCTCATGACATCAGGTGCGGTACTCCGCGTTGATCTTCACGTAGTCGTACGAGAAATCACAGGTCCACACCGTGGCATTCACGGGGCCGCGATTCAGCACCACGCGCACGGTAATTTCCGCTTCCTTCATCACCGCTGCCCCCTGCGCCTCGGTGTAGCTCACGGCACGGCCGCCGTTTTCGGCAACCAGCACGTCGCCCAAGTACACCTTCAAGGCATTCACGTCGAGGTCGCCCACCCCCGCGTAGCCGATGGCGGCGAGGATGCGGCCGAGGTTGGGGTCGCTGGCGAAGAAGGCGGTCTTCACCAGCGGCGAGCGCGCGACGGCGTAGGCGATCTGCTTGCATTCGGCGTGGTTCCGGCCGCCTTCGACCGCGATGGTCATGAACTTGGTGGCGCCCTCGCCGTCGCGCGCCATGGCCTGAGCAAGTTCGATCGCGACTTCAGTCAAAGCCGTTTTCAACGCCGCATAGTCGGCGCTCGCGGCGTCGGCGATTTTGGCGTTGCCGGCCTGGCCGGTGGCGATGAGGATGAAGCTGTCGTTGGTGGAAGTGTCGCCGTCGACGGTGACGCAGTTGAACGAGACGTCGGCCACGGCCTTCACCAGCGGCTGCATCAGATCGGGCGCGATCGCGGCGTCGGTCGCCACGTAGCCGAGCATGGTCGCCATGTTGGGGTGGATCATGCCGGAACCCTTGGCGATGCCGGTCACCGTCACCGTCTTGCCGCCGATCTGTGTCTGGCGGCTGGCGCCCTTGGCGACGATGTCGGTGGTCATGATCGCGTGCGCGGCCTCGCTCCAGTGGTTCGCAGCGAGGTCGGCCTGTGCGGCGGGCAGGGCGGGCAGGATCTTGTCGACCGGCAGCGGCTCGAGGATGACGCCGGTGGAAAACGGCAGCACCTGTTCGGGCTTGATGCTGAAGAGATTGGCCACCGCCTCGCAGCTCCGGCGCGCGCGATCGAGGCCTTCCTCGCCGGTGCCGGCGTTGGCGTTGCCGGTGTTGATCAGCAACGCGCGGATGTCATCGCTAACCAGATGCTGTTTGCAGACCGTCACCGGCGCGGCGCAGAAGCGGTTTTGCGTGAACACGCCAGCCACGCGGCTGCCGGGAGCAAGCTCGATCAGGGTGATGTCGCGCCGCCCGGCCTTCTTGATGCCGGCGGAGGCGATGCCGAGGCGGACGCCGGCAACCGGCAGCAGGGAAGCGGGATCAGGAGCGGCAAGGTTGACGGGCATGGCGGCAGACCAGAACGGAAAGCCGTTATTTTATGCCGGACGCCGGCAAATGGCGGGCGCGATTTTTACAGCGTGCGCCCCAGCAGCGCATTCATCATGCGGCGAAATCCCGGTCGCCACGGCCACACCGGGTCATGCTCGATGGACCGCGCCAGCGCCGCCAGCGAAATCAGCGCAAACACGGCAAACAGCGACTGCGAGACAAGCTGGCGGGGGGTGAGCATGCCGAGGGGCGTGTCGAGAAAGCCCGGCACATAAAACAGGCTGGCAAATGCTGCAAACAGAAAAGCCGGCCCCAGGTACATGGCGTCCCCCATCCTCGATGACTGTGCCAATCTCCCAGCAAGCCTTGTGCCAGGCAAATAATCCATCGTATTAACAATGGATTGCGACTGCGGGGGCGGCCACAGGCTGCGCCAAATGTAAACTAATCCGACAGCTATTTGTCCGCGGGCAGGGTGTTGAGCTTGCGCAGGATTTCGTGGGACAGCGAGTAAAACTGCGGTGTCGGCCCGAGGTCTTCGTAGATCGGATCACCGTAGTCGTCTTCGGCAATGACGCGGTTGCCGGGGATGTAGGGCATGGCCACTTCCAACTCGTCAAGCGCGGCGCGAATCAGGTCGGCCATCAGTTGGGAGTCGCTGCGGCCGGGATACATCATGTGCAGGGCCTCAATCCGCGCGGCGTCGCGCAGCGGCAAATGCACGGTGTACGCCCGCACGTCGCTACGCGCATGGCCCTCTGTGCTCCAGCGTTGAATCAGTTCGGCGATCCGCATGAGACATCCTTTTCTCCGCAATGCTTTTTTATAGCAAAGCCGATCGCAAGACAAAGCCGGATTTCGGACAAACAAGGCCTAATTTTTGCGGCGCCACACCAGGGTGCGGTTATTGGCCGGCATGGCGATGTCCTGCTGCAGGATCAGGCCCTGCGCACGTGCCAGCGCGTCCACCGCCTCGAAGTCGCGCACGCCAGAGGCCGGGTCGCGCGCCTTCAGCCAGGCGTCGAAGCGGGCGTTGCTGTCCGAGGTGAACGTGCCGTTGTAGTTGAACGGGCCATAGATCGCCAGCACGCCGCCGGCCTCCAGCACCGCGCCGATGCCAGCAAAGCATTGCTCCACCTCGGGCCAGCCCATGATGTGCAGGGTATTGGCCGAGAACACGGCGTCGTAGGAGCCGCCGTGCCAAGCCGTGTCGTTGGCGTCGAGCGCCAGCGGCGGCAGCACGTTGGGCAGGGCCGCGTCATCGAGCCAGGCCCGGATGCCGGCGTGGTGCTGCGGTACATCGGCGGTCTGCCATACGAGATGCGGCAGCTCGGGCGCGAAATACACCGCATGCTGGCCGGTGCCGCTGCCGATTTCCAGCACGTGGCGGTGGTCGGCAAACCACTCGCGCAGCACCGCCAGGATCGGGTCGCGGTTCTGTACGCAGGATTCGGAGAAGGGCTTGTCGGTCATGTTTGATTGTCCAACTGGATCAGCCGGCCGTCTGCCAGCAGCAGCGCGGAATGGACCGGCTTGCCGGCATAGAGTTCGGCGAGCAGCGACCGATAGCCCGCCAGTTGGGCGCGATGGTGTTCGACCAGTTGCGTGTCGGACAGCGCGCGGCTGTCGTTGCCGGTTTTATAGTCGATCAGCCATACCGTGTCGTCGAATTCCACCACGCGGTCGAGCCGCTGCAGGCGGCCGCTGCCGTCCAGCAGCACCCACTCGTTGTGGGCGCGCCGGTACTGCGCAGGTTCGAAAAAGCGAGCCAGATGCGGCTGCGCCAGCAATGCGCGGGCGGCGGCCTCGGTGGAGGCGAGTTCGGCTTCCAGTCCCAGCCGTGCCGCAAGGGCCGACAGGTCGCGCGGCGCGCCGGGCGGAGCATGGGCTTCCAGACAGGCATGGAACAGCTCGCCGAAGGCCGCCGCCGGATTCGCTGGCGACGGGGCGACGCACTGTCCCACCGCCGGGGCCTCGATTCGGGCGGGCGCGGCCGCAATATCGGTTGCCTCGGCGGTCGCGGGCGGCAGGTCGGCCGGCAGGCCCAGGCCTTGCCAGGCCGCATCGACGCGTGCCAGCCAGGCGTTCTTGTCGGCGTCGCCGCTCACGACCAGTCCCTGCGAGGCGCGGGTCAGCGCCACATACAGGAGGTTGTCGGATTCGCGTTGCGCGAGATCGGCCTCTTCCTGGAACCAACTTTCCCGGACCGTTCCCTGGTCTTCCTGCCTGCCGAACAGCGAGAAGTGCACGGGCCGGGGGGCTTCGGGCGGCCACGGCGCCAGCACCGCGTAGCTGTCGCCGCGCGCGTGGTCGCTGCCGCCCAGGAGCCAGACGATTGGCGCCTCCAGCCCTTTGGAACCGTGGATGGTCAGCAGGCGCACCGCATTGTCGCCGTCGGCTGCCAGCCCCTCGCCGGGCGCGGCGTCGGCGTCATCGATGAGGGAGGCCAGCTCGCGGACGAAGCCGGCCAGCGTCGGGTAGCGCCCGGCATCCTGCGTCAGCGCCAACTGCATGAAAGCGCGCAGATTGGCGGCGACTTGCGGCCGCATCGCCTCCGGCACGGCGGCCGCGTAGCGCGCTTCGAGGTCGCCCTCGAAATAGATGCGGTCGAGCAGGTCGTGCACCGGCAGCGTGCCGCAATGGGCGCGCCAGCGCTTCAACAAGGTGGCAGCGCGCACGAGCGTGGCGGGGCAAACCGGCTGCCCGGCCAGTGCAATCAGCCGTTCCCAGCCGCGCGTGGCGTCGGCTGGGCTGGGCGCGAACACCCGCAGCAGGTCGTCGTCGCTGCAGCTGAAGACTGGACATTTCAGCACGTGCGCCAGTTTCAGGTCGGCGTGCGGCAGCAGCAGGGTTTCGACCAGTGCGATCACGTCCTGCGCCTCCAGCGCGTGCAGCAGGCCGCCGCGTCGCGAGGTGATGAAGGGGGTGCGCGCGGCTTCGAGTTCGCGTTCGTACAGATGCAGATGGGTGCGTTTTCGCACCAGCGCCATGACGTCGCCGGGGCGGGCCGCGCGCAGGGCGCCCGTTTTGTCGGCCACCCCCCAGTGCCCCAGCACCTCGTCGCGCAATACCCGTGCGAATTGCCTCGCCTCTGCGTGTACGGCGCGGTCATCGGCTTCCGGCTGCGGCGTGGTGAGCGGGTTGCGGAGGCCATCGGCCGCTTCGGCTTCGGCTTTTTCCACCCTGACCGGCAGGCTGCGCAGCGCGCCCGGGCGGTGTTCGTTTTCCGGCGCGTGGGTGTGCTCGGCAAATCCCGCGATGTCGGCGAACACCGGGTTGATCGCCTTCACCACGTCCGGCGCCAGCCGCCGCGTCATGTCGGTGCTGAAACGCGCGGCGTCGAAATGCGCGCGCAGAAATTCCGCCGCCGCGTCGAACACCCGCGCCTCGCCGCGGCGGAAACGGTAGATCGCCTGCTTGGGGTCGCCCACCATGAACACCGTCATCGCGCTGTCGGCGCCGCGTGCCTCCGCAAGCCAGGTCGAAAGCGCCTGCCATTGCAGCGGGTTGGTGTCCTGGAACTCGTCGAGCAGCAGGTGCCGGTAGCGCGCGTCCAGCTTCAGTGCCAGCGCCGGCGCATGTTCCTCGCTGCGCAAAAGGCGGCAGGCCTGCCATTCGGCGTCGGCGAAGTCGATCACCCCCTGCTGCGCCTTGGCGTCCTGATAGGCCGCCAGCAGCGCGTCGCCGAGCAGCAGGCCGTGGCGATTGAGCGCCCAGATGCGCTGGTCGGCCTGGATCGCGGCGACGGTTTCGAGCGCAGTTTCCAGCGTGTCGAGGTCGCGCAGGTAGGGGTCGAGTTCGGCGCCGAGTGCTTTTTCCAGCTCCTTGGTCGCCTGCTTCTTGCGCCGCTTGCCCGCCGTCATCAGGTGCTTCATCAGTGCGGCATGCGCGTCGTCGGGCGGCAGGCCCAGGCTGCGCTGAATTTCGGGCGCGCGCGCCTGCTCGCTCTTGCCGCCCTTTTCCAGCGCAAAGCCCACCCGCTTCACCCGCGCCACCATCAGTTCGTCGGCCCAGAAGGCCGCCACCGGATCGCTGTCCAGATCGGCGTGCAGGCCGGGCCGCAGCTGTTCCAGCGCGTGCGCCACCGGGTTCGGCATGTCGTTGGTATACGCCCACCATTCCGCGCGGGCATCGACAAAATGCTTCAGCAGCGCGCGCAGATTGTGCTCGCCGATGTCGGCCAGCAAGACGAGCAGCGCCGCGCCTTCCGGCGACTCCGGCGCTGCAGCCCATTTCGCCAGCAGGCGGTCGCGCACCTCGTCCTGCAATTGGCGGGTGCGCTCCAGCAGCGGCGCCCCCCATGGCAGGCCGGCTTCCAGCGGCGCGCGTTTCAGCAGATCGAGAAACCAGCCGTGAAAGGTCGTCACCGTCGGTCCCGGCTGCGCGGTCAGCACCGTTTCCAGCAGCCCGCGCGCGCGCGGCAGCAGCGCCTCGATGTCGTCGTCCGGCACCGCGCGCTCGCGCAGGAATCTCCGCACCGTAGCGTCGTCTGCCAGCGCCAGCACCCGCAGCCATTCGTTCAGGCGGTCTGTCATCTCCTGCGCCGCCTTGCGGGTGAAGGTGATCGCCAGCAACTCCGAGGGTTCGGCCCCCGCCAGCAGCAGGCGCAGCATGCGCGATACCAGGAGCCAGGTCTTGCCGCTGCCGGCGCAGGCCTCAACCACAACCGAGCGGGTGGGGTTGAGCGCGGCGGCGGTGTCGAGCGATTCACGCATCCCACATCCCCTTGCGACACAGCCCGCGCGCTTCGCAGTGCTTGCAGACGCCGTCGACGCCGTGCGCGGGAAGTGCGGCGTGCCGGGCGATCGCTTCGAGTAGCGCCGGCAGGCGCAGGCTGATGGCGGCGACGTCGGTCTCGCCGTCCAGTTCGAGCGCGGCGACGGGGGCTTCGTTGATCGGCAGGTAGGCGGCGGCGGCTTCGCATAGCCAGGCGTAGAACGGCAGCTGGACGGCTTCGTCGGGGGCCTTGAGCTTCTTCTTCAGCCCTTGCGCGGCGCTGGTCTTGTAGTCGATCACGTAGCGGGCGTCGCCCTTGGCGTCGACGCGGTCGACGCGGCCATGCAGGGTGATTTCGCCCAGGCCGTCAACGATGTGCGGTACCGAGAAATCGGTCTCGCCGGATTCGTAGCGCCAACCCTCGGACGCGTGCGCCAGCCAGGCGTCGATGTAGGCGGGCTGGATGCTGTCCCACCGGCTCGCCCAGGCTGCGGCGGTGTACGCGGGCAGCGCGGCAAACTCGGCGGCGGAGAGTGTGTTCAGCTGCGCCAGCGCGGCATCGTGCTCCAGCGGGGGATTGCTGTCGTGAAAGGTTTTGAGGATGCGGTGCAGCGCGTTGCCGTAATCGCTCTTGTCGAGGGCTTCGTCGGCCTCGTCGAGTCCGCGGATGCCAAGCACGCTGCGCGCGAAAAACCGATAGGGGCAGTCGAGCAGGGTCTGGTAGGCGGTGGGCGAGTAGTGGCGCGGCAGCTGCGCGGCCGCTACCGTTGGCGCAGGCTGGACGCAGGCGCCGGGCAAGGGACTCGCCTGCGTGGGCGGCGTGCCGATCGTTTGTTCGGGCAGGTCGGTGCCCCACGCGGCCCAGTGCAGCGCCTGCAGCCGCAGCACCAGCGGCGAGGCGGGGTTGGGCGCGTCGTTGTTCCACGCCTGCCAGCTGATGAGCGCGGGCCCCTGGATCAGCAGCTGCATCAGGTCGGCGGTGGCCGCCTCGGCTTCGTCGCTTGCGGTCGACAGACCCAGTTGCGCGCGGGTGGCCTGCGAAAATAGGCCGGGCGCGGGGCGCGCGGGCAGGTGGCGGGCGTCGGCGCCGATTGTCGCCACGGCGTCGAACAGGCGCCCGCGCGCAGCGGGCAGCGAGGTCAGCACGATGGGGCTGGCGACGCTGGCGTCGATGAAGCTGGCGGATTCGAGCGCCAGATTGAGCCAGCGCCGCCACTCATTGAAGCCGTATTTTTCGCCGTCGTCCTCCAGATCACGGCGCAATTCATCGAGTGTTTCGAGCACGCTGGCGCCGGCCGCGTCGGCCTTGAGCGGCGCGACGGCATCCAGCTTGGCGAGGCTGTCGGTCAGCCGGGCCAGCCACACCGCGAGCCGCGCGCGGCGCTGCTCAAACCCCTGGCGGGCATCGAACAGCGCGGCCAGCCAGACAGGCAGCGCGCCGAATTCGCGCAGCGCGAGCCGCCGGATATCCGCCATGCCCTGCGACACGCCATGCCGGCGCAGCGCCAGTTCGAACTTCAGCACCTGATCCTGGCGCGCGGCGGGCTCGCCCAGCACGAAGGGTGATTTCAGGAGGTCGAGCAGTTCGATGTGCGGAAAGTCGCTCGCCACGCACTCCAGCCAGCGGTCGATGACTGCGGCGGCGGCGGCGGTCGACAACGTCCAGCCGGTTTCGTCGGCTACCAGCACGTCCATGCGTTCGAGCAGCGCGCGCACCCGGCGCGCGGTTTCGCGGTCGAGTGCGATCAGCGCGAGGTCGCGCTTGCCGCCAGTCAGCTGTGCAGCCACCCAGGTGGCGACAGCGCGCGCTTCGGCTTCCAGATGCGGCGCGGGGCTGAGCGTGATGCGGGTCTGCAGCGGCGATTCCGCGATGCGCTGCGCCAGCGCGGCAGCGCGGTCGCGTAGCGGGGGATCGGTCAACTGCCAGGCCTGCCGCAGGGTCCGGGCCACGGCGTCTTCGCCGTCCGGCTCGAATACGCTGAGCGGGGCGTGTTCGGCGCAGCGCGCGAGAAACTGCTTTTCCACTGCGGTAAGCGTGCCCAGCGCGTAGCCGTAAATCAATTGCGGTGCGGCCGCGATCTGCCCGAGCAGCCGGTCGAGCGCGCGCGAATAGCGCGCCTGCGGGTCATGGCCGTCGTTGTTGAGCGCCTGCCACACGGCCTCGATCAGGGCGGTTTCGCGGTCGAGGCTGCCGGCGTGCAGCGCGCGGATGCGTGATCCGATTTCGCCTCCCAGCCGCGCGGCGGACAGTTCGTCGGCCAGCTGCAGCAGTTCGCCGGCGAGCGACCACTTGTCGACCGCGCCCAGCCAGTCGACGTGCCGCAGCACGCCGTGCAGGCGCGCCAGGCGATGCGCCTGCGGTTCGGCGCGGCCGTCGGACACGCTGTCGGCCCAGGCTTTCAGTGGGGTGATGGTCGGCGGGATGATCGTGCGGCGGCCGGCAGCCTGCGCCAGCGCGCGTGCAAAATCCTGTCCGGCGCGGTGGTTGGGGACGAGCACGACCAGGCCGGACAGGTCGGGCAGGCGATCGGCGTGCTGGTCGAGCAGGTGGCGGGCGACGGTGTGCGGCAGCGCGCCGTCGCCGGGGGTTTTCAAGCGGCTCAGCGCTCCAGGTATTGCAGCTTGTCCTTGACCTGGGCCCAATCGTCGGCGTCGGGCAGGGGGTCCTTGCTCTCGATGATGACCTTCCATTCCTTGGCGAGTGCGGCGTTCAGCGCGATATAGGCGCGCTGGTCGTCCGGCACGTCGTCTTCGGCGAAAATCGCTTCAACCGGACATTCGGCCACGCACAGGGTGCAGTCGATGCATTCCTCGGGGTCGATGACGAGGAAATTGGGGCCTTCATGGAAGCAGTCGACCGGACAGACATCGACACAATCGGTATATTTGCACTTGATGCAGGCCTCGGCTACAACGTAGGTCATTGGTATTTACCCGGATTATTTGAGAAACGCCCGGATGCTTGCGGGCGGCAATTTTGATGTAGCATATCGGCACAAATCCGAATTTTCCAGCTTTACCACCTTCACCAACCCGTCCAGGCCGCATCTGGCCATCCGCATAATCCCAAAATAGGAGCTTCACCGATGAGCGAGCATGTTCATTACATATCCGACGATTCCTTCGAACAGGAAGTCCTGCAGGCCGGCGTTCCCGTGCTGGTGGATTACTGGGCGGACTGGTGCGGCCCCTGCAAGATGATCTCGCCGATCCTCGACGAAGTCGCCAAGGAATATGCGGGCAAGCTCAAAGTCTGCAAGCTCAACATTGATGAAAACCAGGCCACGCCGCCCAAGTTCGGCATCCGCGGCATTCCCACCCTGATGATCTTCAAGAACGGCAACGTCGAAGCCACCAAGGTCGGCGCCCTGTCCAAGTCGCAACTCACCGCTTTTGTCGACAGCAACATCTGATATGTCTTCTCCGGACGAAGTGCCCCGTGAGCCGTCTGAGCCCGCAGCTCCGTCCGGCTCCAACCCTCCCCCACGTCCGGCTCTTTCAAGCGAGCCTATTCAGGCCTCTCCCATGCATCTCTCCGAGCTCAAGCAGAAACCCATCACCGAACTCCTCGAAATCGCTGCCACCAACGGCATCGACAACGCCAACCGCTTTCGCAAGCAGGAACTGATCTTCACCATCCTGAAGACGTTGGCCAAGCGCGGCGAGAGCATCTATGGAGACGGCGTACTGGAAGTGCTGCCGGACGGGTTCGGATTCCTGCGGTCGCCTGAAACCTCGTATCTGGCCAACACCGACGACATCTATGTGTCGCCGTCGCAGATCCGCCGCTTCAACCTGCACACCGGCGACAAGATCGAGGGCGAGATCCGCACGCCGAAGGACGGCGAACGCTATTCGGCGATGACCAAGCTCGACCTGATCAACGGCGAGCCACCTGAGGCCAGCAAGAACAAGATCCTGTTCGAGAACCTCACCCCGCTGCATCCGGACAAGCCGCTGAAGCTGGAGCGCGACGTCAAGGCCGAGGAAAACATCACCAGCCGCGTGATCGATATCGTCGCGCCGATCGGCAAGGGCCAGCGCGGCCTGCTGGTGGCGCCGCCGAAAACCGGCAAGACGGTGATGCTGCAGCACATCGCCCACGCCATCAGCTCCAACCATCCGGAAGTCGTGCTGTTCGTGCTGTTGATCGACGAGCGGCCGGAAGAAGTGACCGAGATGAGCCGCACCGTGCGCGGCGAAGTCGTCGCCTCGACCTTCGACGAGCCGGCCAGCCGCCACGTCCAGGTCGCCGAAATGGTGATCGAGCGCGCCAAGCGCCTGGTTGAGCACAAGAAGGACGTCGTGATCCTGCTCGACTCCATCACCCGTCTGGCACGTGCCTATAACGCCGTGCAGCCGGCTTCCGGCAAAGTGCTCACCGGCGGCGTCGACGCCAATGCGCTGCAGAAGCCGAAGCGCTTCTTCGGCGCTGCGCGCAACATCGAGGAGGGCGGCAGCCTCACCATCATCGCCAC
>JAABQU010000243.1 GCA_011391285.1 Thiobacillus sp. | reverse complement strand
GCCATCGACCAGGGTGGCATCGCCGAAACCTCACGCCCCACCACCCACAGCCATCCGTTCTTCGTCGCCGAAGGCATCGTCCACTACTGCGTCACCAACATGCCCGGCGCCGTCGCCCGCACCGCCACCGAGGCGCTCACCCACGCCACCCTGCCCTACGTGCAGGCCCTGGCAGCGCAGGGCCTCGCCGCGCTGGATGCCGATTCCGGACTGAAAGAAGGCCTGCACGTGCACGCCGGAACAATCACCCATGACGGGCTGGCGCAGGACCTGGGAATGGGCTTGTAGAGGGGCGCCCTCGCCCCGTTTTTTCGAACCGTGGCAAGCACCAGGGCTTCGGTCCGAGGGCAGGCCCTCTACATTCCGGCCCGGCGGGGTGCCGGGGCCTCCAGCCACTTGTGCCCCAGCACGCCGAGATCGGACCCGAAGCGGTAAACCAGCGGCACCCCGGACGGAATCTCCACCTTCTCCATCGCCTCGGTACCAAGTCCGTCCAGATGCATCACCAGCCCGCGCAGCGTGTTGCCGTGGCTCACCACCAGCAGGCGGCGCCCGGCGCGCAGCCGCGGTACCAGCACCTCGTGCCAGTACGGCAGGGTGCGTAGCTGGCAGTCGCGCAGGCTTTCGCTAGCGGGCAGGTCCCTCGGGTCGAGCGCCGCGTACAGCGGATCGAAGCGCGGATGGCGCGGGTCGTCCCGGTCAAGCGGCGGCGGCGGCTCGACATAGCCGCGCCACCAGCGGCGCGAAGCGTCCTCGCCCCAGGTCGAAAAAATCTCGTGCTTGTTCATGCCCTGCAGCGCACCGTAATGCCGCTCGTTCAGGCGCCAGGTAGTGAACAGCGGCACCTCGGGCGTGCCCATCGCGGCCAGCAGCGCCTTGGCGGTCTGGCGGGTGCGCTGCAACACCGAGCCGTGCACCTCGTCGAAGGCATAGCCCGCCTGCGCCAGCCGCCGTCCCGCCTCGGCGGCCTCGGCAAGGCCGACTTCGGTCAGCGGAATATCGGTCCAGCCGGTGAAGCGGTCGGTAAGATTCCATTCGCTGTGGCCGTGGCGGAACAGCACCAGCCAGTCCGCCGGTGCGCTCATTCCGGCGGCTCCGACAAGACTGCGTGCAGATGGTGGCGGTCGCCCCAGGCTTCCAGATGCCAGCCCTGGCCGTCGAAGTGAAACCAGTTGAGCGCGCAGTTGGGGATCTTGAAGTCGCGCGGCGTCGAGAGCGGGCGCCCGGTCGCGCGGCGATACACCACGTCCAGCACGCCGCTGTGGCTTACCGCCGCAATCGTCTGCCCGCTGTGATGCCGCACCAGCCAGTCGATGCCGTCGGCCACGCGCTCGGCAAATCGGCGCAGCGACTCGCCCGTCTCGAAATCGTAATCCAGGTCGCGCGCCACATAATGCGCATACGCCGCCGGATACAACTCGGCCCCCTGCGCCGCGGTGATGCCCTGGAAGACACCGTAATGCCGCTCGCGCAGCTGCGGCAACAATTTCACCTCCTGGTCCTCGCGCTGCGCCAGCATCCGTGCCGTCTCCACCGTCCGCGCGAGGTCGCTGCTGTAGACCGCATCAAACCGCTGGTGCGCCGCATTGAACGCCATCGCCAGCGCCTGCGCCCGCCCCACTTCGTTGAGCGGAACATCGGTATGCCCCTGGATGCGCTTCTCCACGTTCCAGTCGGTCTCGCCGTGGCGGATGATGCAGATGCGGGTGCTGACCGGTTTGGGAATGTGGTGCATCAAGGCAGGCGCTTCACACGGTCATTCCGGTTCAAATCTAGGCCGTTTTCGAATAGCGCGGCTTGTCGCTGGACGCTTCCTTCAGGTAGCGGTCGAAGCACATGCCGATGTTGCGCAGGAACAGGCGGCCCGTCGGCGTGACGCTGATCCTGTCCGCCGCGATCGCGACAAGACCGTCGTCAGCCAGCGGGCGCAGGCCAGCCAGTGCATCGGCAAAATAGTCGCCGAACGCGATATCCCATTCCTTGCCGAAAGCGGCGAAGTCGAGTTCGAGATCGCACATCACGCGGGTGATGGCATCGCGCCGGATCTGGTCGTCGTGGCTGAGCCTGATGCCGCGCTCGACGGCAAAGCCGGTTGCGGCGATGCGCTCCTGATAGCGCTTGAGGTTCTTTTCGTTCTGCATGTAGACGTCGGCGGTCTGGCTGATGCTGGACGTGCCGAAAGCGAGGATGTCACTGTCCTTGTGCGTGGTGTAGCCCTGGAAATTGCGCCACAGGGTCTTGTTCTGCTGCGCGCGCACCAGTTCGTCGTCTGGTCGGGCGAAATGGTCGAGGCCGATATTGACGTAGCCCGCCGCGCCCAGCGCTTCGTTCACCGCCTGCTGCAGGCCCAGGCGGGCGGCGGCATCGGGCAGGTCGGCGTCGCGGATCAGAAGCTGGTGCTTTTTCAGCCATGGCACGTGGGCATAGGCAAACACCGCCAGCCGGTCGGGCGACCATGCCACCACCCTTTCCAGGGTGCGGCTGAAGCTTTCGACCGTCTGTTTCGGCAGGCCGACGATCAGGTCGAGGTTGATGCTGGAAAAACCCAGTTCGCGCGACCAGTCGATGACCTGCCGGATCAGTTCCTCGGACTGGATGCGGTTGACCGCCTGCTGCACGGCCGGGTCCATGTCCTGCACGCCGAACGATATGCGGTTGAAGCCGGATTCGCGCAAGGCCAGCAGATGCTCGCGCGTCAGGTCGCGCGGATCGGCTTCGCAGCTGATCTCCGCATCGGGGGCCACGGTGAAATACTGCCGCGTCATCGCCATCAGGCGGCGGATGTCGTCGGGATTCAGGTAGGTCGGGGTACCGCCGCCCCAGTGCAGCTGGTGCGCCACGCGCTTGGGGTCGACTCGCTTTGCGGTATGCGCCATTTCACGGTCGAGCGCCGCCAGGTAGGGCACGGTTTTACTGTAGTCGCGCGTCGCCACCATGTTGCAGCCGCAGTAGTGGCAAAGCGAATCGCAGAACGGGATGTGGGCATACAGCGACAGCTCGCGATCGGGCGACGATTCAGCCAGCGCTTCGGCCCACTCCGCCTCGCCAAACCCGGTATGGAAATACGGCGCGGTGGGATACGAGGTGTAACGTGGACCGGGCACGCTGTATTTCTGCAGCAGTTCCAGAGTCGTCGCCATCTTGATGTCCTTGAGTGAAAAGTGTGACGTTTCGATTATAGATTGGTGCTGAATTCCAGCACGTTTCAGAAAGGCTGCCTGGTCGGCTCCGGCCGCATCTCGACGGCCTGCCGGGCGCGGGCGCGCCAGGCGCTCAGGGCGCGGTCAGCCTGAGCGCGACGAACGCGTCGTTGGACAAGGCAAACTCGTCACCGGGGGAAAACTCCCAGCCTTCCATGTGGCCGAAGTCGGTACTGGATTTCGGACCGAGTTCAAGCTTGAAGCGTTTGGCGGTCGCCTGCCCGGGATTGCGCACCGACAGCACCACGGACAGGTAGCGATCGCTGGTGTTTTCGATCACCGCGACCAGGCCCTTGCCCAGCATCGACGAGCGGAAGCTCACAACAACCGGTAGCGCAGGCTTGGCTGAAGTCGCCGCCTGATAGTCGGCCGCCTTGTAGGCCAGTTGCGCCTTGAGTTGCTCGATTTCGCGCTGGCTGTCGGTCAGCAGGTTGCGGGTTTCGGTCAGATAGCGCTCGGTCTGCTGACGGGTTTCGACTTCCTTCGACAGGCGTCGCTTCACATCGTCCAGGTCGACGTTGAGCATGAAGGCATACAGCACCAGGCCGCACGCCAGCAACAGCAGCACGACATTGAGTCCGATGGAAACGGCCAGCCCGCGCCGCTTCGGCTGTTTGGGGGACGATTCAGCCATACAGGGTTTCCCGTGGTCAGCCGGTATTGCGCATGCCGGCGGCAATCGCGTTGATCGTCCGCTTCAGCGGCGTCAACCACGAATCCTGTTCCGATTCCCACACGCTGTCGCTGCGATAGCGTTTCAGCATCCGCACCTGAATGTGGTTAAGGGGATCGATGTAGGGGCGGCGGCGTGACAGCGACAATGCCAGCGAAGGGTTGTCTTCCAGCAGGCTCTCGATCTGCACGACCTGCTTGACCTTGGCCACGGTGAGCGCATATTCGTCGGCGATCGCACGGTAGACGGTCATGGTGTTGGGGTGGTCGCACAGCCGCGCGTATTCCTCGGCAATTTCCATGTCGGCCTTGGTCAGCGCCATCTGCACGTTGGACAGCAGGCCGCGGAAGAACGGCCACTCACGGTACATCGCTCGCAGATGCGCGAGGCCGTCCGGCTGGCTATCGATGAAACCATTCAAGGCACTGCCGATGCCGAACCAGGCGGGGAAGGTATGGCGCGATTGCGCCCAGCCGAACACCCACGGAATGGCACGAACCGACCCCAGTGAACGGTCGGCCTTCTTGCGGTGCGACGGACGGCTGCCAATGTTGAGCAGGCCGATTTCGGTAACCGGCGTGCTTTCATAAAAGTAGTCGATGAAGCCCGGCATGCCGATCAGCGTCCGGTAGGCCGCCTCGCCCGACGCGGCGATGTCGCGCATCCAGTCGAGATAATCCTGCGGGTAGCGCACGTCGCTGTGCGCCAGCGCAGTGGCGCTGGCCTTGAGCAGCCCCGTGACCCCCATGCCGATTTCGTAGTTGGCGGTCTCGGGATTGCCGTACTTGTAGTAGAGCATTTCACCCTGCTCGGTGAACCGGATCTCGCCGTTCACGGTGCCGGGCGGTTGCGACAGGATCGCCTCATGGGTGGGGCCGCCACCGCGTCCCACCGTGCCGCCACGCCCGTGGAACAGGCGGCATTCGACGCCGTACTGCCTGGTCAGGGCGATGATGGAAAGCTGCGCCTGATACAGGTTCCAGTTCGACGCCAGAATGCCGCCGTCCTTGCACGAATCGGAATAGCCGAGCATGACTTCCTGATTGTTGCCGTTGGCTTCCACCAGTGCGCGATACACCTTGTTGGACAGCAGCTGGTCGAGAATGGCGTGGCTGCGCTGCAGGTCGTCCACCGTCTCGAACAGCGGTGCGACCAGAATGCGGCAGGACCAGCTGACCCCGTTATGGCCGCACAGGCCGACCAGGCGCGCCAGCAGCATGACCTCCATCACGTGAGAGGCGCTGTGCGTCATCGAGATGACATAGGTGCCGAAGACTTCATCCCCCACTTCGGCCTGCAGCTTGGCCATGCGGCGGAAAACCGCGAGCGCCTCGCGCGCCTCGTCTTCCAGACCGGCATCATTCACCCCGATCGGGTCGATGCGACCGATCCAGGCAGCCAGACGCTGCATGCGGTCGGTTTCATTGGCATTCCGGTAATCGAAGTCGGGGTCGATCTGCTGCAGCACGGCAGTGACCGTGCGCGTGTGCACCGTCGATTCCTGACGGATATCCAGCTGCAAAAGGTGGAAACCGAAGCTCTCGACCAGCCGGATCAGCGCCTGCAGGTTTTGCGCGGCAACAATGCGGTCGCCGTGGCTGATCAGCGAGTCGCGCAACAGATAGAGATCGTCGAGGAACGCGGCTGCGCTTTCGTAGGCCAGGCTCGGGGTGAAGCTCGGCACATTGGCCAGGCACTGATGGACGTAGGACAGATTGGCGTCGAGCCGCGCCAGCATCATCGCCGCCATGCGGCGGTAGGGTTCGCGGCTGTAGATCTGGACGGCTGTACCGCGGAATACCTGGTCGCCGAACTCGGATTCGTATTCCGCCAGACGCGCCTGGAAGGGTGCGGAAGGCGTACACCAGTCACGGCTGTGGGTGAGCGTCTGCCGCAGCTCGAGCACCCGCGCGCGATACTGTTCAAGCGCCGCCTGCATCTGGGTATGCACCGTCCACTCGGTGACGTCGGCGGTGACGAAGGGGTTGCCATCCCGGTCGCCGCCGATCCACGAGCCGAAGCGGATGAAGCTCGGCACGCTGATCGTCGCGACGCCATCGGCGTTGGTGCCGTAATGCTTGCGCAGCGCCTTCTCAAAGTAGTAATACGCCCTGGGCACCGCCTCGAACAGGCTTTCCCGCACGTAATACAGCCCGTTGCGCACTTCGTCGCGAACTTCGAGCTTGGCGGAGCGCAGTTCGTCGGTGCGCCACATCACCTGGATCTCGGCGGCCAGCCGTACTTCCAGATCACGCTGGTCGCTCACGCCCAGGGTCGGGCTGTAGAGCTGGTCACAGATCAGGAACACCCGGCGTATGCCTTCCATCACCGCGCGGCGGCGTGCCTCGGTGGGATGGGCCGTGAACACCGGCGCGTAGTGCAGGCGATTGACCATGTCCTGCAACGTGCCCACGGTCATGCCCTGTGCCTTGAGGTCGGCGAGGGTGTGGTCAAACGAGCCCTCCCACAGCGGCATGCCGTGGGACAGCATGCGACGGCGGTTGCGGTGGGCAAAGCTTTCCTCCGCCACGTTGACCAGCATGAAATAGCTGGAGAAGGCACGCACCACCAGTTCCACCTTGCCGGCCGGCATGGCGTCGATCATCGCCATCAATTCGGTGCGGCGCTGCTGATCTTCCTGCTGCTGCAGCTCGGCAAAGCCGCGGCGCAGGGTTTCCACCGCCTCGAACACGTCTTCGCCGGCAAACTGCAGCAGCACCTGGCCCAGAAGGGTGCCCAGCAGTTTGACCTGCGCGCGCAGGTGGTCGTCGGTCAGGAGCGTTTCGGGTGCATTCATGGCAGGGGATCAGCCCGGCACAGCGGGTTTCAGTGCGGCAAAGCCCGCTATTTTCGCATAGACGGCGTGCATCACCCAACCGCGCGCCGAGCGTTGCGGAACATCCGCAGCCAGGGGGCCGCGCCCGTCATGCCATCCAGCTTCCACGATAGCTGGGCGGCACGGAACACGCGCTCGGGGTGCGGCATCAGGATGCTGAAACGGCCATCCGCGGTGGTGAAACCGGTCAGCCCCCCCGGCGAGCCGTTGGGATTGAGTGGGTAGGTCTCGGTCGGCATGCCGTGATGGTCGACGTAACGCAGCGTGGCCTGTGCCTGGGTGGCGTGCGCAGGATCGCGGAACATCACCCGCCCCTCGCCGTGCGACACCGCGATCGGCATCATCGAGCCGGCCATGTCGGCGAAGAAAAGCGACGGCGAAGCCAGCACCTCGACCAGCGCGAAACGCGCCTCGAACTGCTCCGACAGGTTGCGTTCGAAACGCGGCCAGGCCGCCGCCCCGGGGATCAGGTCGTGCAGCTGGCTCATCATCTGGCAGCCGTTGCACACGCCCAGCGCGAAGGTATCGGCGCGTTCGAAGAAGGCCGCGAACTGGTCGCGTGCGCGGGGATTGAACAGGATCGATTTGGCCCAGCCGCCGCCTGCGCCCAGCACATCGCCGTAGCTGAAGCCGCCGCATGCGGCCAGCCCGGTGAAGTCATCGAGACGCACCCGGCCGGCAAGAATGTCGCTCATGTGGACGTCGACCGCGGCAAAGCCGGCGGCATCGAACGCGGCGGCCATCTCGACCTGGCCGTTGACGCCCTGCTCGCGCAGCACTGCCACTCGCGGACGCCTGCCGGTCGCAATGAAGGGCGCGGCGATATCGGCATCGACATCGAAGCCGGGCGCATAGCGCAGGCCGGGGTCTGCGGCGTCGGCATGCTGCGCGAATTCCTGTTCGGCGCACGCCGGGTTGTCGCGCAGCTTCGCCATTTCGTAGCTGGTGCGTGCCCAGGCGCGTTGCAGATCGGTGCGCGCTTCCTCGAAAAACACCTGATCGCTGCGCAACATGCGCACCCGGTCACAGGCATTGGGCTGGCCGATCACATGGAATTCACTGCGCAGGCCGGCATCCATGAAGGCCTGCATCACCGCCTGGGTGTCGCTGCGCCGCACTTGCAGCACCGCGCCTGCCTCCTCGTTGAACAGCACGTTGAAGATGCGCTGCGAGACTTCCCCCGCGCTCGGCAATGCGGGTTCCGGCAGGCCGGCGTCCTCGACTTCATGACGGATCTGGTCAAGACACAACTCGTCCACGTCCAGGTCCACCCCGCAATGGCCGGCAAACGCCATCTCGGCAAGCGCAGCGAACAGGCCACCGTCGGAACGGTCATGGTAGGCCAACAGCCGGCCGGCCGCGCTCAGTGCCTGAACGGTGTCGAAGAATGCGCTCAGCACAGTTGCTTCCGGCGCATCCGGGCAGCATTCGCCCACCTGCTTGAAGGCCTGTGCGAAGCTCGACGCGCCGAGCCGGTTCTTGCCCAGTCCCAGATCGATCAGGATCAGGTCGGTATCGCCCGCGTCCAGGCGCAGTTGCGGCGTCAGGTGCTGCGTCGCATCGGGCGTGGTGGCGAACGCCGAGATCACCAGCGAGATCGGGGACGTCACCGCCTTCTTCTCGCCGCTGTCCTGCCACACCGATTTCATGCTCATCGAATCCTTGCCGACCGGGATGGAAACGCCCAGCGCCTGGCAATAATTCGAGACCGCCGCCACGGTATCGAACAGCGCGGCATCCTCGCCCGAATGACCGGCCGGCGCCATCCAGTTGGCCGACAGCTTCACCGCGCCGAGGCCCTCGACACGCGCGGCGGCGAGGTTGGTGATCGCCTCGGTGATCGCCATGCGGCCCGATGCGGGCGCGTCGATCAGTGCCAGCGGCGCCTTCTCGCCGATGGAGAACGCCTCGCCCTGCGTGGTCTGGTAGCCCGCCAGCGTGACGGCGCAATCAGCCACCGGAATCTGCCAAGGCCCCACGCACTGGTCGCGCGCAGTGAGGCCACCGACCGTGCGGTCGCCGATGGCAATCAGGAACATCTTCGACGCCACCCCGGGCATCGCCAGCACGCGGTAAACCGCATCCTTCAGGTCGATGCCATCGAGCGCCAGCGGCGCGGACGGGGCGACCTGATGCACGACATCGCGCGTCATTTTGGGCGGCTTGCCGAGGATCACATCCAGGCTCACGTCCACCGGCGCGTTCTGGAAATGGCTGTCGGTCACCAGCAGGTGGTTGTCCTCGGTGGCTTCGCCCAGCACCGCAAACGGGCAGCGCTCGCGCTCGCAGAGGGTGCGGAATTCGTCGAGACGCTGCGGCGGGATCGCCAGCACATAGCGCTCCTGCGCCTCGTTGCACCAGATCTCGCGTGGCGACATGCCGGATTCCTCCGACGGCGCGGCACGCAGTTCGAAGCGGCCGCCGCGGCCGCCGCCGTGCACTAGTTCGGGCAGCGCATTCGACAGGCCGCCGGCGCCGACGTCATGGATCGACAGGATCGGGTTGGCCTCGCCGAGCTGCCAGCAGCGGTCGATCACTTCCTGCGCTCGCCGCTCCATCTCGGGATTGCCGCGCTGCACCGAGTCGAAATCGAGGTCGGCGGCGTTGGCACCGGTATCCATCGACGACGCCGCGCCGCCGCCCAGGCCGATCAGCATACCGGGGCCGCCCAGCTGGATCAGCAGCGTGCCGACGGGCAACAGCTTCTTCTCGACATGATCGGCGCGGATGCTGCCGACGCCGCCCGCCAGCATGATCGGCTTGTGGTAGCCGCGCCGCTGCCCGGCGACCGTCTCCTCGAAGGTGCGGAAATAGCCCGCCAGGTTGGGACGGCCGAATTCGTTGTTGAACGCTGCCGCGCCGATCGGCCCTTCGAGCATGATCGCGAGCGGGGTGACGATGCGCTCAGGCTTGCCGTAAGCGCCCACCTCCCACGGCTGCTCGCAGCCGGGGATGTTGAGATTGGACACCGAGAAGCCGCAAAGGCCGGCCTTGGGCTTGGAACCGATGCCGGTCGCACCCTCGTCGCGGATTTCGCCGCCGCTGCCGGTGGCCGCGCCCGGAAATGGCGAGATTGCCGTCGGGTGGTTGTGCGTTTCCACCTTCATCAGAACGTGGGTGAGCTCGCTGCTGTAGGCGTAGCTGCCGTCGGCGCGCGGATAGAAGCGGTCGATGGTCGCGCCTTCGATGACGGACGAGTTGTCCGAGTACGCCACCACCGTGCCGGCAGGGTGGGCGGCGTGGGTGTCGCGGATCATGCCGAACAGCGACTTGGCCTGCGCCGCGCCGTCGATCACCCACGCGGCGTTGAAGATCTTGTGGCGGCAATGCTCGGAGTTGGCCTGTGCGAACATCATCAGCTCGACGTCGGTGGGGTTGCGTCCGATGCGGGTGAAGTTCTCCACCAGGTAATCGAGCTCATCGTCCGACAGCGCCAGTCCCAGGCTCCTGTTGGCCGCTTCCAGCGCCGGGCGGCCACCGGCCAGCACATCGACGCGGGCCAGTTCGCGCGGCGGCACATGACGAAACAGCCGGTCAACGTCGGCCAGCGTCATCACCGCTTCGGTCATGCGGTCGTGCAGCAGCGGCAGCAGGTGCGACCGTGCCTCGGCCGCCAGCGGCTGGCCGGCGGCATCCAGCACATGAAACGCCACGCCGCGCTCGATGCGCCTGAAGCCGGTGAGGCCACAGTTCTTCAGGATGTCGGTGGCCTTCGACGACCACGGCGAAATCGTGCCGGGGCGCGGCGTGACAAGAATCAGCGGGTCATCGGCACTCGGCGTGTCGGTCGGCGTGCCGTAGTCGAGCGCCTGCTCGACCAGCCGCCTCTGCGCGGTGTCGAGCGTGGCGTCCACTTCCAGGAAATGCCAGTGGCGTGCCGCCAGCGTGCCCAGCTTGAGATCCAGCTGAGCGGCCTCGCGGCGGATCTTGTCGAGACGGAACGGGGACAGCGCAGCAGCGCCGGGAAGGGAAACAATGGCAGACATGAGCGCCTTTGCGAACGGGCAAAGGCGCTATTTTAGCCGATCGGAGCAGGGCTAGCCGGACTCCGTGTCGCGCACTGCAGCCTGCTTCTGCCAGACGCCCAGGCAGTCGAGACCGCAAAAATGATGGACGTAATCCTGCGCATCGTGACGGCCGACAGCGTCGGCCGGAATTTCCTTCAGACAGACTTCGCAATTCAATACCGTGCAACGGTCTTCGTCGGCGCATTGCGTCACCAATGCACCCGCGGGGCTGCAATGACGGGTATCCATGCTGCACTCCTCAAACCATCAGGACAGCTTGCAGTGTAGGTCGACGCGCCGCCCATGCAAGCGCCACCCATCCCACCCGCAGATTTCATCACTCGCCCACAGGGCGTTGAGCGGATTAAGATGCATCCAGCGCCCCAATAATCGTTCTTCCGCCCCATGCCCATCGCGCCCCGCTCCCTCGTCTCTCCCCCGCTGTTCATGGCCGCAGAGATCCGTGCCCTTGAACAGCATTGGGTGCGCAGCCATCCCGGCATCCCGCTGATGGAAAAAGCAGGCACGGCCGCCGCCGAACTGGCAGGGTCGCTGGCCAGCGATTCAGGTGAGCCCGTCCTGGTCCTGGCCGGCTCCGGCAACAACGGCGGCGATGCGCTGGTCACGGCACGCCTGCTCGCAGCGCAGGGATTTCGCGCAGTGGTCGTCAGCCGCGCCGATCCGGCCCACCTGCCGCCGGATGCCGCACGCGCCTGGACCGCCTGGCGCGAATGTGGCGGTGCAATCCTGGCCGACATCCCGTCGGGGCAGCGCTACAGCCTCGTCATCGACGGCCTGTTCGGCATCGGACTGCAACGTGACATCAGCGGCGAGGATGCGCGCTGGATCGCGCAGGCCCAGGCCTTGAATTGCCCGAAACTGGCACTCGACGTGCCGAGCGGCCTCGATGCCGACTGCGGGCGGATTCGCGGCTGTGCCCTGCGTGCCGATCACACCTTGACGTTCCTCGGCCTCAAGCCGGGTTTGCTCACCGCCGACGGTCCGGATTACGCTGGCGAACTGCACCTCGACACGCTCGGCGTCGATTCCGCCATCCTGCCCGCCACGCCGGGTATCGCACTGACGCAGCTGGAGCGCCGCCATTGCCTGCCGCCCCGCGCCCGCAACAGTCACAAGGGCCAGTTTGGCCATGTCGGCATCATCGGCGGCAGCAGCGGCATGGTGGGCGCCTGCCTGATCGCCGGGCGTGCCGCGCTGCTGCAGGGCGCGGGCAGTGTGACAGTGGGCACCCTGGACGAGCGCATCGTCGTCGATTTCGGCGAACCGCGGCTGATGTTTGCAACTCCGGAAAGACTGACGGATATGCGGCTGGATGCGCTGGCGATCGGCCCCGGGCTGGGGCAGAGTCCACGTGCGCGCGCCTTGCTGGAAGCGGCCCTGTCCACGCCCTGCCCGCTGGTGCTGGATGCCGATGCACTGAACCTTCTAGCCAACGACCCCGATCTGGCCAGCACGGCCAGCCGGCGCGTCCCTCCCACCCTGCTCACGCCGCATCCCGGTGAAGCGGCGCGCCTGCTCGGCATGGGCATCGCCGACATCCAGGCGAACCGTATTGATGCCGCGCGTCGGCTGCGCGCGCAGGCCAATCATGCCCATGTGGCGCTGAAAGGCGCAGGCACCGTCATTCATCACCCCGATGGACGCTACGCCATCAACACCAGCGGGGGCCCCTGGCTCGCCCAGGCGGGATCGGGCGACCGTCTCACCGGCATGCTGGCCGCGCTGCTGGGCCAGGGGATGGCTGCAGGCGATGCGCTGGAAGCCGCGGTCTGGCTTCACGGCAGCCCGATTCAGGAATCTGCGTCGGGAATATCGTGAATCCACCTGCCGGTTTCGCGCTTGCAGGCCATGCAGGTTGGAAGCTTCACCGTGCGCCGATCCGTATTGCGCACAGGCAGCCCGATTAAAGAACACCCCTCCCCTGCCGTTATCAGTTCCTGATGTTCCTCTATTCAGAATTATGGATTTCCGGCCAATGCAGATGCTGAGTAAATGAATGAAGAACACACAACATTTGGGGATGGGTGCCCGCATCGGAATCGGCTTTGTCGTCGTGCTCGCCCTGATGGTCGCGCTCAGCACGATCAGCTTGCGTTATGTGGCCGAGGCCAACCAGCGCCTGAAAGACATCACCCAGACCAATAACGTCAAGATCGAGCTTGCGACGGAGATGCACAGCGCACTGCGTGAGCGTGCGATTTCCATGCACACGCTCCCCAGTATCGTTGATCCCTTTGAGAAGGATGAAGAGATTCAGCGCTTCAATCTTCAAGCCACGCGCTACGCCAAGGCGCGTTCCCGCCTTGAGGGCATGCCCCTCAGCCTGAAAGAACGCGAGGTCCTGGACAGGATCTTCAGGATGACCCGTGAGGCAGGCTCCGAGGTGCAGGTGGTCGTGGACAAATCCATCTTTACCGATGATCCGACCGAAATCTTCGAATGGATGCGCAACGTGGCCATGCCGCGGCAGCGCGCCATCGCTGAGCAGGTCAACCTCATGCTCGAATTGCAGCGCAATCAGACCGCCGCTGCAGTACGGGATGCAGAAAGCTCCCATGCTCGCGTGCGCGACCTGATGCTGGGCCTGGGTACAGCAGCCCTCCTGACAGGCATCATGATTGCCTGGTTTGTCAGCCAGCAGGCGGCACGCCAGGCCAGGCAACTCGCGGTCCAGGCGATGTACGACCCGCTGACCGGTCTGGCAAACCGCTCGCTGCTGCATGATCGGCTTGATCTTGAAATCGAACGCTCACGGCGCACACAGGCATCATTCGGGGTGGCGCTGATGGACCTGGACCGGTTCAAGGAAGTCAACGACACCCTCGGGCATAACGTGGGCGATGAACTTCTGCGCGAAGTCGGCCGTCGCCTGCAGGAAGCGGTGCGTGCTGAAGACACCGTGGCCCGACTGGGCGGAGACGAGTATGTCGTGCTGATCCATGACCTGGACGGCAATGGCGTCGCAGCCATTGCGGGCAAACTGCTCGCGACGCTGGAAATGCCTTTCCACTGGAAAAACCAGAGCATCGACCTCGGTGCGAGCCTGGGGATATCCCTGTATCCCTCCCAGAGCACGGATGCCAGCGGGCTGCTTCGCTGCGCTGACATCGCGATGTATGTGGCGAAACGTTCAGGCAAGGGCTATGCGCTGTATGCACCAGACCAGCTGCACACCAACAGCAGCGATCTTTCGCTCAAGAGCGAGTTGCGCGAAGCCATTCAGTCGGATCAGCTGAGCCTGTTCTACCAGCCGCAAATCAACCATCGCAGCGAGCGTGTGGTGGGTCTCGAAGCCCTGGTGCGCTGGAACCATCCACAGCGGGGTTTCCTCACGCCGGACAAGTTCATTCCGCTGGCGGAAGATGCCGGCCTGATCGACGCCCTCACCCTCTGGGTGCTCAAGACAGCGCTGACGCACTTGAAGCACCTGCATCGACAGGGCCACGTGCTCACCATGGCAGTCAACCTTTCCGCACGCAACCTGCACGACATGGAACTGCCCGCCAGCATTCTCGCCCTGCTTGCCGAGACGGGGGTGGCCGCGAAATACCTCACCCTCGAAATCACCGAGAGCGCGGTCATGGACAATCCCAGCGACGGCCTGGCCATTCTCACCGAACTCGACCGCATGGGGGTCACGCTCGCCATCGACGACTTTGGGACAGGGTATTCCTCGCTTGCCTACCTCAAGCGCCTGCCGGTGGACGAACTGAAAATCGACAAATCCTTCGTGACGGAAATGGAAGAAGACGAAAACGATGCCGTGATCGTACGTTCCACCATCGACCTCGCGCATAACCTTGGACTCAGGGTCACCGCCGAAGGCGTGGAAACCAGCGGCGTCTGGGACCTGCTCAGCATGCTCGGCTGCGATACCTCACAGGGATACCTGATGGGCAGGCCGATGTCGGCAGACCAGCTTGAGGCCTTTCTGCGGAAGCCGCTTGCGCCTCCGATGCTGGTGAACGCCCTTTACGCGACCTGAGCTGGCCTCAAGCCTGCAGCCTCGGCAGTAATCGCAGGACTGATCCGCCTGCGCAATGCAGCCGCGTCCTGCAGAAAAAACTCAGCAGAAGCGTTTCTTCAGATATGCAGAGAATTCTTCGCTGACCTCGTTATGCTTGAGCGCATATTCGACCGTGGCCTGCAGATAACCCAGCTTGCTGCCGCAGTCGTAGCGGACGCCGTCGAAAGCGTAGGCCAGCACCTGCTGTTCCTTCAACAGGGCGGCGATGGCGTCGGTAAGCTGCAGTTCGCCGCCAGCACCGGGTTTGAGGTGCTGGATGTGATGGAAGATGCGCGGGGTGAGGATGTAGCGCCCGACCACGCCGAGGTTGGACGGCGCGTCTTCGGGTTTGGGTTTTTCGATGATGGCGTTCACCCGCGACACGCGGTCCGCCATGGGGCTGGAGTCGACGATGCCGTAGGACGCGGTTTCCTCGGGCGCAACCTGCTGCACGCCAAGCACCGAGCACTGGTAATAGCTGTACTGGTCGACCATCTGCTTCATCACCGCCGGGCTGCCGTCGAGCAGGTCGTCGGCGAGGATGACGGCGAAGGGTTCGTTCCCCACCACGGGCTGTGCGCACAGCACGGCATGGCCAAGACCCAGGGCTTCGGCCTGGCGGATGTAGATGAAATTGACGCCGGCCGGGCGGATCGACTGCACCAGTTCCAGATCGCGATCCTTGCCGCGCGCGGCCAGTTCGGTTTCCAGCTCGTAGGCCTTGTCGAAGTGATCTTCGACGGTACGCTTGGTGCGACTACTGATGAAGATGATGTCGGTGATGCCGGCGTCCATCGCTTCTTCAACCGCATACTGGATCAGCGGCTTGTCGACGATGGGCAGCATCTCCTTGGGGCTGGCCTTGGTGGCCGGCAGAAAACGGGTGCCCAGGCCGGCAACCGGAAATACGGCTTTTTTAACTTTTTGCATGACGCTTCCCTGATTGTTCAACTTCAAAAACACTGGTCCGCGAAGGGCGCGAAGGGTTGCGAAGAAAACCCCAAGACTTTGCGTTTGTTCGCGCCCTTCGCGGACAAGATAATCATTCCCTGCCCGACGCGAGCAAGGCCAGCAGCCCCGCCTCGTCAAGGATGGCCACACCGAGTTCCTGCGCTTTCAGCAGCTTGCCGCCGGCTTCAGCGCCGGCCACCACATAGTCGGTTTTCTTCGACACCGACCCGGCCACCTTGCCGCCCGCCGCCTCGATTTTTTCCTTCGCCGCATCGCGCGTCAACGTCGGCAGCGTGCCGGTCAGCACCAGCGTCCTGCCGGCAAGAATACCAGCCGATTGTTGCATACCCGTGGATTCGGGCCAGTGAACACCCGCAGCGCGCAGTTTGTTGACCACTTCCAGGTTATGCGGCTCGGCAAAAAACTGGATGATGGATTGCGCCACAACCGGCCCGACATCGCGCACCGCCAGCAAGTCCTCTTCCCCTGCTGAAATCAGCCTGTCCAGCGAACCGAAATGCTTCGCCAGATCCTTGGCGGTGGTCTCCCCGACATTACGGATGCCCAGCGCGAAAATGAAGCGCGCCAGGGTGGTGGCCTTGCTGGCCTCGATGGCCGCGAGCAGATTGGCGGCCGACTTTTCGGCCATGCGGTCCAGCCCGGCAAGCGTCTCCAGGCTCAAACCATACACATCGGCGGGCGTGCGGACCAGGCCGCGATCGACCAGCTGGTCGACCAGCTTGTCGCC
>JAABQU010000242.1 GCA_011391285.1 Thiobacillus sp. | reverse complement strand
TGCAATATTTCGGCGAGCTGGGCGAAGACGTCAAAGTGATCCGCAACGACGAGATCGACCTTGCCGGCATTGCCGCGCTGAAACCCGACCATATCGTGGTTTCGCCCGGCCCGTGCACCCCGAACGAGGCCGGGGTGTCGGTGCCGCTGATCAAGGAATTTGCCGGCAAGGTGCCCATCCTTGGCGTCTGCCTCGGCCACCAGAGCATCGGCCAGGCCTTCGGTGGCAAGATCGTGCGCGCCAAGGAGCTGATGCACGGCAAGACCTCGATGATCCATCACCTCGACACCGGCGTGTTCAGGGGGCTACCCAATCCCTTCCGCGCCACCCGCTACCACTCGCTGGTGATCGAGCGCGAATCGCTGCCGGATTGCCTGGAAATCACGGCGTGGACCGATGACGGCGAAATCATGGGCGTGCGCCACAAGACGCTGATGGTCGAGGGCGTGCAGTTCCACCCCGAATCCATCCTCACCGAACACGGCCACGCGATGCTGGCGAACTTCCTGAAAGGCACGCGATGATCACGCCGCAGCAGGCGCTCGCCCGGCTGGTCGAGCAGCGCGAAATCTTCCACGACGAGATGCTGTCGCTGATGCGCCAGATCATGAGCGGCGAACTGACCCAGGTGCAGATCGCGGGGATCATCACCGGGCTCAGGGTCAAGAAGGAGACCGTCGGCGAGATCGCCGCGGCGGCGCAGGTGATGCGCGAGTTCGTCGCAAAGGTGCCGGCGCAGAACAGCGCCAACCTGGTCGACACCTGTGGCACCGGCGGCGACGCCGCGCACACCTTCAACATTTCGACCACCGCGGCATTCGTCGCCGCCGCCGCCGGCGCGCGCGTCGCCAAGCACGGCGGGCGCTCGGTGTCGTCGACCAGCGGCAGCGCCGACGTGCTCGAGGCGCTGGGCGTCAAGCTCGATCTCACCCCCGAGCAGGTGGCGGCGAGCATCGACGCCATCGGCATCGGTTTCATGTTCGCACCGAAATTCCACGGCGCGATGAAGCACGCCGCGCCGGTTCGCAAGGAGCTCGGCGTGCGCACGATCTTCAACATACTCGGCCCGCTGACCAACCCGGCCGGCGCGCCGCACCAGTTGCTCGGCGTGTTCCATCCCGACCTGGTGGGCATCCTGGTGCGCGTGCTCGCGCGTCTCGGCAGCCGCCACGTGATGGTGGTGCATGGCTCCGACGGCATGGACGAGATCACGCTCGCCGGCGAGACACTGATCGGCGAGCTGAAGGACGGCGAGGTCACCGAATACACGATCCATCCGCGCGAGTTCGGGCTCGATACCTGCGACAGCGATGCGCTCAAGGTATGGGATGCGACGCAGGCGAAGGACATGCTGCTCGCCGTACTCGACGGCCTGCCGGGTCCGGCGCGCGACATCGTGCTGTTCAACGCCGGCGCCGCGATCTATGTGGCCGACCGTGCCGACACGCTCGGCGAGGGCATCGCAACGGCGCGTGCCGTCATCGATAGCGGCGCCGCGCGCGAGAAGCTCGCGCAGCTCGTCGAGTTCTCCAACCGCAGCGTGGAGGGCTGAGCGTGTCCGACATCCTGGAGAAGATCCTCGCCACCAAGCGTGAGGAGGTCGCCGCCTGCCTCGCAGCCGTGCCGCTCGCCGAGATGCGGCAGCGCGCGCGGGCGGCATCCGCGCCGCGCGACTTCGTCGGCGCGTTGCGCGCCAAGATCGCCGCCGGCCAGCCTGCGGTGATCGCCGAGATCAAGAAGGCCAGCCCCTCGAAAGGCGTGATCCGGCCCGACTTCAAGCCCGCCGAGATTGCCGCCAGCTATGAGGCGGGCGGCGCCGCCTGCCTGTCGGTGCTGACCGACCGCGACTATTTCCAGGGCAGCGCCGAGTATCTGCAAGCGGCGCGCGCCGCGTGTGCACTGCCGGTGCTGCGCAAGGATTTCATCATCGACCCGTATCAGGTCTACGAAGCGCGTGCGATGGGAGCGGACTGCATTCTGCTGATCGTCGCCGCGTTGGAGTTGCCGGCGATGCAGGCGCTGGAAGCGCTGGCGCATGAGCTCGGCATGGCGGTACTGGTGGAGTCGCATGACGGCGGAGAACTCGACGCCGCGTTGCAACTGAAGACGCCGCTGCAGGGGATCAACAACCGCAACCTGCGCACCTTTGAGGTCAGCCTCGACACCACGCTGGCCTTGTTGCCGAAAATCGGCGGCGACCGCATCGTCATCACCGAATCGGGCATCCTCGGCCCGGCCGACGTCGCGAAGATGCGCAGCCATCAGGTCAATGGTTTTCTGGTGGGCGAAGCCTTCATGCGGGCCGCCGATCCGGGTGCCGAGCTGGCGCGGCTGTTCGCTTAAAACGGTTTCAATTTGCAGGTTACAACACCCGATCTGTAACGTGCAGTTCATGCGTCAGCGCTTGCCGCCGAAAATGCTGCCCAGCACCCCGCGCATGATGGCGCGGCCGACCTGGCTGCCCATGGAGCGGGCGGCCGATTTCGCCAGCGCCTCGACCGCGCCTTCGCGACGGCCGACGCCGCCGAGAATGTCCCCCAGCACGCCGCCGGCTCCGCTTCCGCCCGCCCTGGGCTGCGCTGCGGCCTTGGCCTGCTGCTTCGCTTCGGCTTCTGCGGTGGCTGCTTGCGCCGCCTGCTCGGCGCGCGCCTTGAGGACTTCGTGGGCGGACTCGCGGTCGATGGTCTTGTCGTAGACGCCGGCGACCAGCGAGGCCTGCATCAGTCGCCCGCGCTGCGCGTCGGTGATGGGGCCGATCTGCCCCTGTGGCGGCACGATGTAGGCACGCTCGACCACGCTGGGGCGGCCCTTGGCGTCCAGAAAGGACACCAGCGCCTCGCCCACGCCGAGTTCGGTGATGACGCTGGCTTCATCCAGGTTCGGGTTGTCGCGCATGGTCTCGGCCGCCGCCTTGACGGCTTTCTGGTCGCGCGGCGAAAAGGCGCGCAGCGCATGCTGCACCCGGTTGCCGAGTTGCGACAGAACCTTGTCCGGGACGTCGGCCGGGTTCTGGGTGACGAAGTACACGCCGACGCCTTTGGAGCGGATCAGCCGCACCACCTGTTCGATTTTTTCCACCAGCGCATCCGGCGCATCGGAAAACAGCAGGTGTGCCTCGTCGAAGAAGAACACCAGCTTGGGCTTGTCGAGGTCGCCGGCTTCCGGCAGGTTTTCGAACAGTTCGGCCAGCAGCCACAACAGCAGGGTGGCGTACATTTTCGGCGACTGCATCAGCTTGTCGGCCGACAGGATGTTGATGACACCCAGTCCACCATCGGTCTGGATCAGGTCGTCGATGTTGAGCATCGGTTCGCCGAAGATCTGTTCGCCGCCCTGCGACTCCAGCGACAGGAGGCCACGCTGGATGGCGCCGATGGAAGCGGATGAGACGTTGCCGTACTCGGTGGTGAACTGCTTGGCGTTCTCGCCGACGAAGGCGAGCATGGTGCGCAGGTCTTTCAAATCGAGCAGCAGCAGGCCGTTGTCGTCGGCCACCTTGAATACCAGGTTGAGCACGCCGCTCTGGGTTTCGTTCAGGTCCAGCATGCGCGAGAGCAGCAGCGGCCCCATGTCGGAAATGGTGGCGCGCACCGGGTGGCCGCTGCTGCCGAACGGATCCCACAAGGTGACCGGATAGCCGCGATGCTCGAAGCCCTCGAGCTTGAGCATGTCGACCCGCTCGGCCACCTTGGCATTGCCGCCGCCCGGCTGGGAAATGCCCGACAGGTCGCCCTTCACGTCCGACATGAAGCAGGGCACGCCGATGCTGGAAAAGTGCTCGGCCAGCGTTTGCAGGGTGACGGTCTTGCCGGTTCCGGTGGCGCCGGTAATAAGGCCATGACGGTTGGCCATTTGCGGCAGCAGGACGAGATCGGTGGCGGCGTTGCGGGCGATCAGCAGGGGTTCGGTCATGACGGTTCCTGTTTGTGCGATGCAGCGATTCTAGCGAGTTCAGCCTTGCCACGGGCTGATCAAGGAATAGAAGTATTGTCTAATGTTCCGGGTATCATCGCGGCATCAGGATCATCAAGGAAATCGTTGTGTCAGGCGGACAGCAGGTGCATGAAATCGTCATCGTCGGCGGCGGGGCGGGCGGGCTGGAACTGGCCACCCGGCTGGGCGACAAGCTGGGCAAGAAGAAGCGCGCGAAGATCACGCTGATCGACGCCTCGCCCTCGCATCTGTGGAAGCCGCTGTTGTACGAGGTCGCCGCGGGCAGTCTCGATTCCTACGCCGAACGTCTGGAATACCTGGCGCAGGGGCACTGGCACGGTTTCACCTTCCGTCTGGGGCGCATGGACGGCCTTGATCGCGCGCGCCAGGAAGTCAGCGTCGCGCCGACGCTGGACGAGGCGGGCGTGGAGATCATCCCGCGCCGCAGCTTTCATTACGACACGCTGATCATCGCGGTCGGCTCGGTCGGCAACGACTTCGGTGTGCCGGGCGTGAAGGAGCACTGCATCATGCTCGACACCCCTGAGCAGGCGCGCGAATTCCATCGCCGCCACATCAACGCCTGCCTGCGCGCCAACACCCAGACTGAAGCGGTCGCGCCCGGCCAGCTCACTGTCGGCATCGTCGGTGCCGGCGCCACCGGCGTCGAGCTTGCGGCCGAACTGCACGACACCACGCGTGAACTGTCGTCCTACGGCATGGACAACATCGAGCCCGACAAGAGTCTGAAGCTGCTGATCGTCGAGGCCTCCGACCGCATCCTGCCGGGCTTGCCGCCGCGCCTGTCAGCCGCCGCGGCCGAGCGCTTGGCCGAGCTGGGGGTCGAAATGCATACCGGCGAGCGCATCGTCGAGGTGCGGCGCGACGGCATGCTGACCGCCGATGGCAAATTCGTTCCGGCGAGCATGATGGTGTGGTCGGCAGGCATCAAGGCCCCGGATTTCCTGAAGGACATCGACGGGCTGGAGACCAATCGCATTAACCAGCTGGTGGTGCGCCCCACGCTGCAGACCACGCGCGACGACAACATCCTGGCCTTCGGCGACTGCGCCGCCTGCCCCATGCCGGACGGCGGCTTCGTGCCGCCGCGCGCGCAGGCCGCGCACCAGCAGGCCAGCATGCTGGTGAAGACGGTGTGTCGCCGCCTGCGCGGCAAGCCGTTGCCCGCGTATGTCTACCGCGATTACGGTTCGCTGGTCGCGCTCGGACGCTTCACCCCCGTCGGCAACCTGATGGGCACCCTCACCGGCGGCAGCATCATGATCGAGGGCACGCTGGCGCGGCTGGTGTACTGGTCGCTGCACAAGATGCACGAGATCGCGTTGCACGGCTGGATCAAAACCTCGCTCACCACCTACGCTCACTTCATCAGCACGCCGACGCGGGCACGGATCAAGCTGCATTGATGGGTTGTTGAGGCGCGATCAGTCGTTCCACAGCCAGGCCGCGCCGCGCACGCCGCTCGAGTCGCCGTGCCTCGGTGGCACCAGTCGGGTGTCGACGCGGTCGGAAAACACGTAGCGCGGCCATAGGCGCGGCACGGTGTCGTACAGGCGGGCGATGTTGGAGAGCCCGCCACCCAGCACGATGACATCGGGGTCGATCAGGTTGATGACGCCTGCGAGCCCGCGCGCCAAACGCTCCTCGTAGCGTGCGAGCGTCGCGCTGCACGGGCCGTAGCCCGCGTTCGCCAGTTGCACGATCTCGTGCGCGGGCAGCTCTTCTCCACCGTAACGCACGTGGTCGGCAGCGAGCGCGGGTCCCGACAGCCAGGTTTCGATGCAGCCCTTCTTGCCGCAATAGCAGGCGGGCGCGGCGTCGAACTCGCGCGGGCTCGGCCAGGGATGCAGGATGGCGTCGCCGGTGGCCGGGTGCTGGCCGGTGCCGTTGCGGTCGGCCTGGGCGTGGGCGAACTGGAAATAGGGCAGGGGCGAGTGGCCCCATTCGCCGGCGATGGCGTTGGCGCCCCGGAGCAGGTGGCCGCGTACCACCACGCCACCGCCGACGCCGGTGCCGAGAATCACGCCGAACACGTTGTCGGCCCCGGCGGCTGCGCCGTCGACAGCCTCCGACAGCGCAAAGCAGTCGGCGTCGTTGGCAAGCCGCACCTCGCGGTTGAGTGCGCGTTCGAGATCTTCCTGCAGCGGACGTCCGTTGAGGCAGGTGGAGTTGCAGTTCTTCATCAGGCCGCTGGCAGGCGAGATGGCGCCGGGGGTGCCGACGCCGATGCTGCCGGACTGCCCGAGTTCGACTTCAGCCTGGTGCACCAGTGCGGCGACCGCGGCGACGGTGGCAAGGTAGTCGTCCTGCGGGGTCGGCACGCGGCGGCGCAGCATTTCCTGGCCGGCGCTGTCGAATGCAACGAGTTCTATTTTGGTGCCGCCAAGGTCGATGCCGAAACGTAGTGTGGGTGCCACGGTGTAAAATCTCCGGCTATTCAATTTGCGTTGGAATCAACATGGCAGGACATTCGAAGTGGGCCAACATCCAGCACCGCAAGGGGCGCCAGGACGCCAAGCGCGGCAAGATATTCACCAAGCTTATCAAGGAAATCACCGTGGCCGCCAAAATGGGCGGTGGCGACCCCGCGATGAACCCGCGCCTGCGGCTGGCGATCGAGAAGGGCAAGGCCGAGTCGTTGCCGAAGGACAACATCGAGAGTGCGATCAAGCGCGGCACCGGCCAGCTCGAAGGCGTGAACTATGAGGAAGCGCGCTACGAAGGCTACGGTATCGGCGGCGTCGCGGTGATGGTGGACTGCCTCACCGACAACAAGGTCCGCACCGTCGCCGACGTGCGCCACGCCTTCGTCAAGCACGGCGGCAACATGGGCACAGACGGCTGCGTCGCGTTCCAGTTCAAGCACTGCGGCCAGATCATCCTGGAACCGGGCGCCAGCGAAGAATCGGTGATGGAAGCCGCGCTCGATGCCGGTGCCGAGGACATCATTCCCAACGAGGATGGATCGATCGAGGTGCTGACCTCGCCCGATCCCAAGGCCTTCGAGGCGGTGAAGGAGGCGCTGGAGAAAGCCGGGTTCAAGCCCGTGGTCGCCGAGATCACCATGCGCCCCGAAGCCGAAACCGAACTGGCCGGCGACGATGCGGTGAAAATGCAGAAGATCCTGGACGCGCTCGAAAGTCTCGACGACGTGCAGGAGGTCTATACCAACGCCGTGCTGCCGGACTGATCACGCCTGTGCGCATCCTTGGCATTGATCCCGGCCTGCGCCTTACCGGCTTCGGCGTGATCGAGCAGGTGGGCCAGAAGCTGGCCTATGTCGCCAGCGGCGTGATCAAGAGTGGAGAGGGCGAATTGCCGAAAAGACTCGGCGTGCTGTTCGCCGGGCTGAACGAGGTGATTGCCACTTATCAGCCCGATACCTGTTCGGTGGAAATCGTCTTCGTCAACGTCAACCCGCAATCCACGCTGCTGCTCGGGCAGGCGCGCGGCGCCGCGATTTGTGCGGCGGTGTCCAATGAATTGCTCGTCGCGGAATACACTGCACTTCAAATCAAGCAGGCGGTCGTCGGCCACGGCAAGGCCGCCAAGGAACAGGTACAGGAAATGGTCAAACGCCTGCTGGCGCTTCCCGTCGCACCCACCGCCGATGCCGCCGACGCGCTGGCCTGCGCCATCACCCATGCGCACGGCAGCCGGCTGGGGTTGCATTCCACCGCGGGTTATCGCGTTAAAGGGGGGCGGCTGGTATGACCACTGCACAGTCTTCGCTGGAGCCGTCGCGCGAACGTCTCGCCAATCCTTTCGCCCGTTATCTGCTGGCCACGCGCCCGGCCTTTCTCAGCATCACCATCGCCGGCTGCCTGCTCGGCCTTGCCACGTCGGTTGCCGGGGGCGCGGCGTTCGACCTGACGCGTGCACTGGTCACCCTGCTGCTGGCCCTGCTGGCGCATGCGGGCATCAATGTATTCAATGATTATTTCGATCACCTGAACGGCACCGATGCGCGCAACACGCAGCGCATCTATCCGTTCACCGGCGGCAGCCGCTTCATCCAGAACGGTGTGCTGACGCCGCGCCAGATTCTGGTTTTTGCCGTGCTGCTGTTCGCCGCCACCATCGCGGGCGGACTGTGGCTGCTCAGCGTGGCCGGGGCGGGCTTGTTCTGGATTGGCCTGGCAGGTCTCGCCATCGGCTGGGCCTACTCGGCACCGCCGCTACAGCTGAATAGCCGCGGTGTCGGCGAGTTGTGCGTGACGGCGGGCTTTCTGCTCATCGTTGCGGGGGCGGATTATGCGCAGCGTGGCGCGTTTGTTCCCCTGCCCTGGCTGGCGGGCGCGCCCTATGCGCTCCTGGTCGCCAACATTCTCTACATCAACCAGTTTCCCGACCGCGAGGCCGACCGAGCCAGCGGCAAACTGCACTGGGTGGCGCGCTTGCAACCGGCCACCGCCGCCTGGGGCTATGGCCTGATTCTGCTGCTGGCAGCGTTGGCGCTGCTGGGGGGCATTCTGCTGGGCGCGTTGCCGCCTGCTGCCGCGGGCGCACTCCTTGCGTGGATTCCCGCCGTTGTGGCGTGGCGTCAACTGCTGCGCTTTGCCGCCACCCCGGAACGCCTTGCGCCGGCCATCAAGCTCACGCTCACTGCGGCGCACCTGCAGCCGCTGGTGCTTGCAGCCATCCTGTTGTCATTCATGGAGCATTCATGATCGGTCGCGCCAAATGATCGGACGAGTCTGCGGCGTGCTTGCCGCCAAACAGCCGCCCCAGGTGCTGGTCGACGTGAACGGCGTCGGCTACGAAATCGACGTTCCGATGAGCACGTTCTACAACCTTCCCGCCATCGGCGAGAAGATCTGTCTGCTGACCCACCTTGCGATCAGGGAGGATGCGCACCTGCTGTACGGATTCGGCAGCGATATCGAACGCACGGCGTTTCGGGAGTTGCTGAAGGTTTCTGGAATCGGCGCCAAGACCGCCCTGTCGGTGCTGTCCGGTTTGTCGGTCAACGACCTGTCGGCGGCGATCGCCGCGCAGGAGATCGGCCGCATCGTGAAAGTGCCCGGCATCGGCAAGAAGACCGCCGAGCGCCTGCTGCTCGAGCTCAAGGGCAAGCCGGTGTTTGCCGGCGCGATCGCCAGTTCGGAATCCGCCGGTGTGTCGGATGATGTGCGCCAGGCGCTGCTGGCGCTGGGATACAACGAGCGCGAGACCACCGAAGCCGTGCGCAAGTTGCCGCCCGATCTGCCGGTGGGCGAGGCGATCCGGCAGGCGCTGCGCATTCTGTCGAAAACCTGAACAACCCGTGTCGACATCCATGCCACCGCGTCGGTCTTCAGCGTCATTGCAGCGCAACTCGTTGTGGCTGATGCTGAGCGTGGTGGGTCTGTTTGCGTCCGGCATCGCCCTGAGCCTGTGGTTCAGCCTGCAGACCAGCGCGCAGACTGAACAGCGCCTGCTGGAACTGAATGCCGAGCAGACGCGCGTCAGCATGGTCCGGCTGCTGGACTACTACCACCGGCTGATCGAAAACGCTGCGCGTGACCCCGAACTGGTCGACCTGATGCGCGTCGGATCGATCGAGGAGCAGCAGGCGTGGGCGCTTTCCCGGCAGCGTCTGTTGCCCGATCTGCTGGGACTGGCGCTGGTCAGCACGCAGGGCGAAGTGCTGGGCGAGGCCGCGTCGCTGCGCGTTGGACCGCGCTGTCTGGAGGACATGCAGCGCCCGGGCACCCTGCTGAACGCGCGTCCGCTGCTGCACCGCGATGTGGCGGATTTCGAGCACGTCGACCTGGTATCGGCGGTACATGAAACGGATGGCCAGATTCTGGGCGGGCTTTTCTTGAGCGTGAGGCTGACCCAGTTGCAGCGTTTAATCGACGACTCCATTCATCCGGGTCATGCGCTCATCATTCTCGACGCGACGGGCAAACCGATCGTGAGCGGGGGCGCGGTGAAGGGACCGCTGCGGGAAGTCCGGCTGGATATTCCCGACACGGGTTGGACACTGCTCGCCCAGGCGCCCGTGACAATGCTTACGCGCGACGGCGCGGTCCAGCTCCTGGTCGGGTTGCTGACAGTCGGGGCCGTGCTGCTGCTGATGGCCAAAACCATGCTGCGGCTGCGCCGAACCATGCTGAGGGATATCCATGCCACGCGCGACGCCCTGACTGCGCTGGCTGGAGAGCAGGCGGTGCCCGCAATCGTTCCGCACTATGCCGAATTCGAGCCGGCCGCTTCTGATATCAACCGCATTGCCCTGCACTTGCAGGAACAGCGTGCCCGGCTGGAGCACCTGAGCCTGACGGATCCGCTCACGGACTTGCCCAACCGGCGCGCATTCGAGACCCGTTTTTCGCAGGTGCAGGGGCTGGCCGAAAGGCAGCACCCGGTGTCGCTGGTGCTGCTCGATATCGACCGCTTCAAGCGTGTCAATGATCGCTACGGGCACGGCATTGGCGATCAGGTCTTGCTGGCGCTGGCGCGGTCCCTGAAAGCGCTGACCCGGCGTGCCGATTTGGCGGCGCGCCTGGCCGGAGACGAGTTCGTGGTGCTGCTGTCGGGGCTTGATGTCTCGGGGGTGAACGCGTGGTATCAGCGCCTGACTGATCATTTCATGAACGAGCTGAATGCCCTCGACCTGGACCTGCAAACGGGCCTCAGCGCCGGTCAAACCTGGCTGGGCAGCACGCCCGGCGACACGATGAGCGAGGCGCTGGCACGCGCCGACCGTGCGCTTTACCAGGCGAAGGCGCGCGGCAGCAGCCGACTGGTGCTGGACACCGCGCCTGCAGGTGACGGCACGGAGTAGAATTCCGCCTTGTCCGTCCCACCGCCTTCGGCGTCATGATCGAAACCGACCGTCTCATTGCCCCCGCCGCCGTCAGTCCCGTCGAGGAACAGATCGAACGCGCGCTGCGCCCGCGCACGTTGGCCGAATACGTCGGCCAGGCCAAGGCGCGCGAACAGCTCGAAATCTTCATCCATGCAGCCCGCAACCGCAGCGAGGCGCTCGATCACGTGCTGCTGTTCGGCCCCCCCGGGCTGGGCAAGACCACGCTGGCGCACATCATTGCGCGCGAGATGGGCGTGAACCTGCGCCAGACGTCCGGGCCGGTATTGGAGCGCGCCGGCGACCTCGCCGCGCTGCTGACCAACCTGGAACCGCACGACGTGCTGTTCATCGACGAAATCCATCGCCTGAGTCCGGTGGTCGAGGAAGTGCTCTACCCCGCGCTGGAGGATTTCCAGATCGACATCATGATCGGCGAAGGCCCGGCGGCGCGTTCGGTAAAACTGGACCTGCCGCCTTTTACCCTGGTCGGGGCCACGACCCGTGCCGGCATGCTGACCAACCCGTTGCGCGACCGCTTCGGCATCGTCGCGCGCCTGGAGTTCTACTCCGCGGAGGAACTCGGCTTCATCGTCCACCGTTCGGCAGGTCTTCTGCAGATGAATCTGGAAGAAGCCGGTGCGCTGGAAATCGCCCGCCGCTCGCGCGGCACGCCGCGCATCGCCAACCGTCTGTTGCGCCGCGTGCGCGACTACGCTGAAGTGAAGGCGGCCGGCCTGGCCACCGCCGCGGTGGCCGATGCGGCGCTGGTGATGCTGGATGTCGACCGCGCCGGACTCGACGTGATGGACCGCAAGCTGTTGTCGGCGGTGGTCGAGAAATTCATGGGCGGGCCCGTCGGACTCGACAACCTCGCCGCCGCCATCGGCGAGGAACGCGACACCATCGAGGACGTGCTCGAACCCTTCCTCATCCAGCAGGGCTATCTGCAGCGCACCCCGCGCGGCCGCATCGCCACCCCGCTGGCGTATCGGCACCTCGGCATCGCCTCGCCGTCCGGCGAACCTGGCGCGGATCTGTTTTGAGTCTGACGTTCCACTGGCCGGTGCGCGTGTACTGGGAAGACACCGACGCCGGCGGTGTGGTGTATTACGCCAACTACCTCAAGTTCCTCGAACGCGCACGCAGCGAATGGCTGCGCAGCTTCGGCTTCGAGCAGGACGTGCTGCGCGACGAAGCGGGCGTGGTGTTCGTGGTGCGGCGGGTGGAAATCGACTACCTGGCGCCGGCGCGTTTCAACGACCAGCTCGATGTGGCCGTGAGTCTGCACGAAGCGGGACGCGCCAGCTTCGTCGTGCGGCAGGAACTTATGCGCGGCGAAACCCGTCTGGCAGAGGCGGTCGTCACGCTGGCCTGCGTCGACGCGACCCAATTCAAACCCGTTAAAATACCTGCGCCCATCCTTCAAGCCCTGGCCCAAGCAACGTGAACCCAGAACTCAGCCAAGACCTTTCGCTGTTCCAACTTGTCATTCATGCGTCGATGCCCGTGCAGATAGTCATGCTGTTGCTGCTCGGCGCATCGCTGATGTCGTGGTGGTTCATTTTCATCAAGCTGTTCGCCCTCAAGCGTGCCGTGCGCGTGACCGACAGCTTCGAACAGGAATTCTGGGGCGGCGGTGACATCAACGCCATGTATCAGCGGGTGGCCGCCGAACGCGAAAGCGCGGGTGAAATGGAGCGCATCTTCGCCGCCGGTTTCAGCGAATTCATGAAGCTGCGGCAACAGGCCGGGCTGTCGATCAATGTCGTGATCGACGGCACGCGCCGCGCCATGCGTGCTGCCTATCAGCGTGAACTGGATGGCCTCGAATCGCACCTTTCGTTTCTCGCTACCGTCGGGTCGGTGTCGCCTTACGTCGGCCTGTTCGGCACGGTGTGGGGCATCATGATCGCGTTCCTGGGGCTGTCGAGCGTGGCGCAGGCCACCTTGGCGCAGGTGGCGCCGGGCATCGCCGAAGCCCTGATCGCCACAGCCATGGGCCTGTTCGCGGCCATTCCCGCCGTGGTCGGCTACAACCGCTATACCCACGACATCGACCGCCTGTCCAACCGCATGGAAAGCTTCATGGAGGAGTTTTCCAACATCCTGCAGCGGCAGACATCCAAGGTGGTTTGATACATGGCGCGCACCCGCAAACAGGTTGCCCAGATCAACGTCGTGCCGATGATCGACGTCATGCTGGTGCTGCTGGTGATCTTCATGGTGACCGCGCCCTTCATCAACCCCGGTCAGGTCGAGTTGCCGAGCGTCGGCAAGACGGCGCAGACCCCGTCGCAGCCGCTCGAGGTCATCATCAAGGAATCGGGCGAATACCGGTTGCGCGACCGCGCGGCGGGCGGCAATGATCGCGTCGTGGCGAAGTCGGCGCTGGCAGCCGAAGTGGCCGCCCTGCATCGCGCCGCGCCGGATCAGCCGGTGGTCATCGCGGCGGACAAGAACGTCCGCTACGAGGAAGTGATGCATACGATGACCATCCTGCAGCAGGCGCAGATCACCCGCATCGGCCTGCTCGCCCGCCCGGCCCCATGAAGCTGTCGGCAGACGGGCCTTTCGTCTCCCGCCCCGCCCCCAAACTGGCAGCCGGTGCCCTGGCATTGGGCGTGCACGTGCTGTTCGCGCTGCTGCTGGTGTTCGGCGTGTCGTGGCAGACCCAGCCACCCGCGCCGGTGATGGTCGATTTGTGGGAAGCGCTGCCGTCGCCGCCCCCGGCGCCCCGGCCGCGACCTGAACCCGTGAAAGCCCCCGAGCCGGTCAAGGTGCCCGAGCCTGTCAAGGCCGTGCCCGCACCCAAGCCCGTGGTGAAAGAGCCGCCGCCGGTCAAGGTACCCGACATTGCGCTGGAAAAAAAGAAGGCCGAAGCCGATCGTCTGAAAAAACTGGAAGTCATCCAGCAGGCCGAGGAAAAGGCCCGCGCCGACGCGGCCAAGGCAGCGCGTGAAAAGCAGCTGGCCGAGCAGAAAAAACGCGAGTTGTTGCGGCAGATGGAGGAAGAGGACTTGATGCGGCGCATGGCGGATGAGGAAGCGGCCAGCACGGCGCGTCAGGCCCAATTGGCCGAGGCCCGCGCCACGGCCAGCAAGCGCCAGGCCGAGGTGGCGAGCGTCGTCGGGCAATACCGCGACCTGATCAGCACCAAGGTGCGCGGCAACACACGCGTGCCCCCCAATCTGACAGGCAATCCCGAGGTGCGTTGTCTGGTGAAGCTTCTGCCCACCGGCGAAGTCCAGAGCGTGCGCGTAACGCAATCGAGCGGCCATGCCGCGTATGACGAGGCGGTGAAGCGCGGCATCGAAAAATCGTCTCCCCTGCCGCTGCCAGCCGACCGTGATGCGCGCGCCGCATTTGTTCCGGAACTTTCCTTCGTTCATCGCCCCAAAGAGTGAGTCTGCGTGCAGCCGGAACAAGGCGGCGCGTGGCCTGCGACGGCAGGCTTGCCGTGGCGCCTATGCTAGACTTGCCTGTCAAACAAGCTTGTTGATCGAGATTTCTGTCCCCATGCTGCGTGCTGCTCTGTTGTTCCCCTTGTTCTGCCTGGCCTTGCTGAGTGCGCCGTTTGCTGCGCGCGCCGCGATGGAAATCCAAGTGGTCGGCGGCGCTGCCAGCCAGATCGCGGTGGCCATGGTGCCGTTTCAGGCCGCACCGGGGCAGCCGGTTCCGGCACTGACCGAGATCGCCGGCAACGACCTCGACCGCAGCGGCCAATTCAGCCGGGTGGATGTCAGCGGCGCACAGCAGCCGTTCGCACCGGCGCAGGTCGATTACGGTGTCTGGCGCGGCAAGGGCGCGGAGGCGCTGGTGATCGGCAAGGTGGCCGCGCTGCCCGGCGGCCGCTTCGAAGTCCGCTTCTATCTGCTGGATGTGGTCAAGCAGACGCAGCTTGCGGCCCTCAGCTACAACATTTCAGCGGCGCAATGGCGCGCCACGGCCCACCAGATTGCCGACGTCATTCACGAAAAGCTCACCGGCATTCCGGGCGCATTCGGCAGCCGCATCGCGTATGTGCAGAAGCAGGGCAATCGCTATGAGCTGCGGGTGGCCGATGCAGACGGGCAAAACCCGCGCACCGTGGTGCGATCCGCCGAGTCGGTGATTTCACCCCGCTTCTCGCCTGACGGCAAACGTGTGGTGTATGTGTCGTTCGAGGACAAGAAGCCGGTGGTGTATGTGCAGTCGCTGCAGGATGGCAGCCGTCGCAAGGTCGCGGCCTTCAAGGGCTCCAATTCCGCTCCCGCCTGGGCGCCCGACGGCAAGCGCCTCGCGGTGGTGCTGACGCGTGACCAGGCCTCGCAGATTTATCTGATCAATGCCGACGGCAGCGGACTGACTCGCCTGACTCGCGGCGGCAACCTCGACACCGAACCCGTGTTCGCGCCCGACGGGAAGACGCTCTACTTCACGTCCGATCGCGGCGGCAGCGCGCAGATTTATCAGATGCCGGCCGGCGGCGGCGATGCCCGGCGGGTGAGTTTCAGCGGCAGTTACAATGTCTCGCCCGCAATCAGCCCGGACGGGCGCTACCTCGCCTACATCAGTCGCGATGAAGGCCGTTTCCGTGTGGTGCTGCAGGAACTGGCCTCGGGCCAGACTCGCGTACTGACCGACACGGCTCGCGACGAATCGCCCAGTTTTGCGCCGAATGGACAGGCCGTTCTGTATGCCACCGTGCAGGGCGGGCGCGGCATACTCGGTACCGTGAGTCTGGATGGAAGAACGCGCGCGCGCCTCTCCGAATCCGGAGTGGACGCGCGCGAACCGGCCTGGGGGCCGTAAGAAGTCGAAGCGCGCAGCGTGCAGATTTGCGTAGGCTGAGCGGTTCGTGCTGGATTGTTATTCATCAAATAGGAGAGACACATGAACAAGGTTTTATGGCCCATGCTGCTTGCACTGACCCTGTCTGCGTGCGGCACCACCGGCAGCACCCCGGCGACCGTCGAAGACCGCACCGGCGGCACGGCAGGCACCACGGCATCCGGCGCTGAAAGTACCGGCGTCGGCACCGCTGGCGTGGCCGGCAGCACGCTGCCCGGCGACGCAGGCGATCCGCGCAAGGATCCGGCCAGCCCCTTGTCCAAGCGCAGCGTTCATTTCGATTTCGACAGCTTCGTGGTGAAGGATGAATATCGCCCCATGCTCGAGGCGCATGCCGGCTATCTGAAATCAAAGCGCGATGCGCGCATCATTCTGCAGGGCAACGCCGACGAACGCGGCAGCCGTGAATACAACCTGGCGTTGGGCCAGAAGCGGGCCGAAGCCGTGCGCAAGGTGCTCTCCGTGATGGGCGTGAGCGATGCGCAGATGGAAGCGGTCAGCTTCGGCGAGGAAAAGCTGCGTAATCCGGGCAGCACCGAAGAGGCGCATGCCGAGAACCGCCGCACCGATGTGGTCTATGGCGACGAGTAATCGCTGGATGCGGCGTTACGCGCTGGTCCTCGTCGGCACGTTCGCGCTGGCCCAGCCGGCGTGGGCGCTGTTCGGCGTCGGCGAACTCGAGACGCAGGTGAAGGCGCTGCAGCAGCGGGTCGACGCGATCGATGCGCGGCTCGTCAAGATCGAAGCGGCGCTGCAGGACAACCAGAAGATGCTGAACCTGCTGAAGGAAGTGGAAACGCTGAAGGCCGAGCTGGCCACGCTGCGCGGCCAGGCCGAAGTCCAGGTCCATCAGCTGGACACGCTGGGCAAGCGCCAAAACGACCTGTATGCCGATCTTGACCAGCGCATCGCGGATCTGGCCAAGGCGGCCAAGCCGGTTCCGGCGGACGGGACTCAGGCGGCTGAACCCGCGGCGGCAGGCAATTCGCCGCAGACTGGCTCGATGGAAGAGTCGCGCAGCTACGAAGCGGCGCTCGCCCTGTTTCGCGCGGCCAACTATCCGGGCGCGATCGCCGGGTTCAACGGCTTTCTCAAGGCCTACCCCGACAGTGCGTTGGCATCCAACGCGCAATACTG
>JAABQU010000241.1 GCA_011391285.1 Thiobacillus sp. | reverse complement strand
CTGATGGGCGGATTTGCCGGCAGCCGCATCCTCGAAGTCCACGGCCAGCGCATGCTCGACTCCAACTACAAGCCCGGCTTCAAGGTGAAGCTGCACCACAAGGACATGGCCATCGTCATGGACAACGCGCAGGAAACCGCCACCCCCCTGCCTGGCGCTGCACTGATTGCGCAGCAGATGAATGCGCTGATGGGCGCCGGCGACAGCGAGCTCGATTCGTCGGCCATCATGCGCGCGCTGGAGCGGCTGGTCGGCGAAGGAAAATGAGCGTCAAGGAACGCATCGTCTTTCTCGACCGCGCGGCACTGGGTGGCGACGACCTGCCCATCCCCGACTTCGATCACAACTGGAGCGAATACCCGGCCACCGAAGCGGCCGATCTCGTGCCGCGCCTGTTCTGGGCGACCACTGCCATCACCCATGCCTGCCCGATCGATGCCGGCACGATCGGGCAGCTGCACAAACTGAAGTGCATCGTCGTCACCGGCCAAGCCATGGTCGATGCGGATGCATGCGCGGCACGCGGAATTGCAGTACGTTTTTTGCCGCAGACCCGTGCGCCGGGGCAAACGCTGGTCGAACTGCTTGAATCGCTTGCCGTCAGTTCGGCACGCTAATACGGGCGTCGCATTACCCTTCGGTCAGCTCAAACGGCGCAGGGCTTCCACGTCCTTGAGCACGATCATGTCGTCATGCACGTCGATCAGATGCTCGCCGCGCAGCTTGGCAAAAACACGGGACAAGGTTTCCGGGCGGACGCCCAGGCGCGATGCAATGACGTGCTTGGGCACCATCAGCCGCACACTCGGCGGAGCGGCCCCTTCGTGCAACTCCTCCAGCAGGAACCCGATCACCCGCTGCGCGCCGCTGTGCAGGGTCAGGTTGTCAATCTCGTTGATCAGGCCGTGCATGCGCTGGCTCATGGTCGACAGGAGGCGCATGCACAGGTCCACATTGCTCCGCAGCAGTCCGAGAAAATGTCGGGTATCCAGCACCAGCAGCCGCGTCTCCTCGAGGGTGCGGGCGTAGACCGGATAACGGCCGCCCATGAACATCGTCGCCTCGGCAAAGTAATGTCCGGGCCGAACCAGATCCATCACCTTTTCTTCGCCACTGGGCGCCACGCGATACAACTTGACGATCCCCGAGAGAACAAAAAAATAATGCGTGCACGGATCGCCCTGATCAAACAAACGCTCGCCCTGCGCCAGCTTGCGAACGACGGCGTGTTCCAGTACCGCCTCGAATTCCGGTTGCGACAGCGCAGCCAGCAGGTAGCTGCCCTTCAGTTGTTGAATATCCAAAGCATCAAGATTCATGGCGATAGTATAAGGTCAAGATCCGGCTTGAATCAGGACGTCCCGCACTGTTGGCCGTTGATGGCCGCGCCGGCTCGCAAATCCGGCGTGATCTTCAGCAACGGCCTGAATAGGCAGAAGAAGATTTGATGCAAGCCTAGTGCGCCGCCATCCCGACGAAGGGGTTGTCGCGCCGTTCATGGCCGAAGGTGGACATGGCGCCATGTCCGGGCACGAAGCGCACGTCGTCGCCGAGTGGGAACAGCTTGTCGCGGATCGCCGCCAGGAGCGCGGCATGGTCGCCGCGCGGAAAATCGGTGCGGCCGATCGAGCCCTTGAACAGCACGTCACCGACAAAGGCGAGTCGCGCGTCCGCCTGGTAGAAAACCACATGCCCGGGGGTGTGACCGGGACAGTGCAGCACGTCGAATCGAATGCTGCCGACATCGACCCGGTCGCCGTCCGCCAGCCACTGATCGGGCGTGAATGCCTGCATCGGCGGAAACCCGAACAGCTCGGCCTGCTGCGGCAGGATGTCGAGCCAGAACTGCTCTTCGTGCTGTGGCCCGACGATGGGGATGCCGAGTGCGTCGCGCAGTTCCACCGCGGCACCGACGTGGTCGAGATGGCCGTGGGTGAGCAAAATTTTTTCCAGATTGAGCCCGCGTGCAGCCACTTCCGCCAGCAGGCGCTGCGTCTCGCCGCCGGGATCGATCAGCGCGGCACGGCCATCGGTGTCCCATACCAGCGAGCAGTTCTGTTGATACGGGGTGACGGGAAGGATGGTAAATTCCATGCGGCCATTATCCTGCCACGCCACCATTCGACCAATCGCCATGCCCACACCCGACGCCCTGCTGCTGATTTCCACCCACTGCCCGCACTGCCCGGCGATGTTGGCGGCGCTCGCCGACCTGGTGAAACAGGGCACGATCGGCCGCCTGGAGGCGGTCAACCTGGAGCAGCGGCCCGAAATCGGGCAAGCGCTCGGGGTGCGCTCGGTGCCCTGGCTGCGCATCGGCCGTATCGAGCTCGCCGGGGTGCACAGCAAGGCCGAGCTCGCCGAGTGGGCGGCCAAGGCCGACAGCGAGACGGGTATGGCCGACTGGTTCCATCTGCTGCTGAAGGAAGGCCAACTGCCCCGCGCACAGGCGCTGATCGAAGCCGACCCCGCCCTGCTGACGGCGGTGCTGCCCATCGTCGGCAATGTCGAGGCCAGCCTCAACGTGCGGCTCGGCGCCGGCGTGCTGCTGGAAAATTTCGCCGGAACCGACACCCTGCGCGTGCTGCTGCCGCGGCTGGGCGAACTGTCGCGCCACGACGACGCGCGGGTGCGGGCCGATGCCTGCCACTATCTGGGGCTGGCTGGGAATGGCGCCGCGCGGCCGTGGCTGGAGGCACGCATCGCCGACGAGGACGCTGACGTGCGCGAGATCGCGGCGGAGAGTCTGGAAAGCCTGTCTCCGCCAACGTGAGCGCTGGCGGGGCCGCTGCTCGGCCCCTTTGCGCGGTGCGTCTAGACGGCGCGGCGGCGTGCCGCCACGCGCAGGCTCAGCACCCCCACGCCGGCCAGCAGCATCGCCCAGCTTTGCGGTTCCGGGACGGGTGTGATCCGCCAGTCGAACTCGCCGTTCGTGAGCGTGGTGCGCGTGCCGAGGCCGCCGCTGACGTTGCCCGAGACGTCTAGATAGAAACGGGCTTCCTTGCCCGCCTCGACGGCGAAGCTCAACTGGCCGCTGTTGCCGACAGCGAGAACGGTCTGGTTTTCGACGCCTTCGCAGCCGTCGACGTTGTAGCAGCTGAAGCGGAAGCTGCCGATGCCGAAATCACTGGTGTTCCCGGGCGGCGCGAACACGCTGTAGTTCAGCGTGAACACGCTGTCGGTATCGGGTGTGAAGGTATAAGTCCAGCTGCGCCCGGCCCATTCGGAAGGATTCGTCTGCACCGCGCTGATGATTGCGTCGCCGGACGTGACGCCGGAAGTCGTCCAGCCCATGTTGGTGAAGTCGACCGACCCCTGGTAGGCGGAGTCCCAGATGGCGGTGATGTTCGCCGTGGTCTGCACCCAGCTTGCCGGCGCGTCCGCACCCGTGGTTGCCGTGCCGGCTGCATAGGCCAGCGCCGAGAGGGTGAGCGTTTCGGGTGTGTCCAGCCAGTTCGCATCATAGAAATCCGCGTTGGTCGCCGAACTGTCGGGCGTGTTGTAATCGTCGCTGGCGTGCACGAACTGATAGATCGAGCCGCGCACGGGATCGACGGCGGCCAGCGCGGGTGCAGTCGCGATGAGCAGTGTCGCGGTCAGGGTGAGGGTTTTCATGATAAGGACCTTCGTATGGTAGTTTTGAACCATCGGCATAAAAGCCTAAAAGCATGTGCATGTCGAATTTTCACCGGAGCGGGGCGTTGCTGTTTACCCCTGTTTGCCTCATTGTCGCGTCCCCACCTCAGACTAACTTAGGACACAGCCGCCAAGCGGTGGCTCACAGCGTGTAACGGCGTGTAACGAAGCCGCTGCCAACGTGCCCAAAATTGCGGTGGAGCGCCTGGAACGCCTCCCCGCTAAAGCCTGAGCCCTCCTGGCCCTAGCCCTTCTTCGGTGTTATAGTTGCGGTCAACACCGCCCCGGCTTCGGCCCGGGCGGTTTTCATTTTTGCGCCTTGCTGCAGGAGCCCATCATGGAAATCACGACCCGTCCCGCCATCACCGTATCCGAGCGCGACCTGGAGCGTCTCGAAGGCATGCTCGCCAGCCTGCCGGACGAGCAGCCCGGCGTGGATGCCCTGCGCGAGGAGCTCGATCGCGCGCAGATCCTGCCCTCCGAGCAGATGCCTGCCGATGTGGTGACGATGAATTCACGCATCCGCTTCGTCGTCGAACCGGCGGGCAAGGAGATGGAAATGGTCCTCGTGTATCCACGCGATTTCACCGGTGCGCCAGGTCAGCTCGACGTGACCATGCCCGCAGGCATCGCGGTACTGGGTCTCGCGGTCGGCCAGCAGATCGAGTGGACGGCGCCGAACGGGCAGACCGTGCGCGCACGCATCGTCGAGGTCACCTACCAGCCCGAACGTGCGGGTAATTACACCCTGTAAGGCCGGACAGGAACCGCCTCCCGTAGCACCCGTACCGCTCACCCTGCGCTGCATGTCCGTCCCTGCCGCCTATTTCGGCATCATCCTGATCTGGTCGACCACCCCGCTCGCGATCCAGTGGAGCGCGCAGGGGGCCGGATTCAGCTTCGCGGTGTTCGCGCGCATGCTGATCGGACTGGCCGTCTGTCTGGTCCTGCTCGCCGCGACGCGCACAGCCTTTCCCTGGCATCCGGCTGCAAGGCGGCTGTATGCGGTCAGCGGACTGACGCTGTGCGTGTCGATGCTGCTCACCTACTGGGGCGCGCTGCACATTCCGTCGGGGTTGATTTCGGTCATCTTCGGGATGATGCCGCTGGTCACCGGGGGGTTTGCCGCACTGTGGCTAAGCGAGCGCACACTCACACCGATCCGCATTGCGGGCCTCGGGCTGGCATTGGCCGGGCTGTGGCTGATCTTCGGGCAACCGTGGCCAGGCGAAGGCCGCGCGACGCTCGGCACGGCCGCGGTGGTCGGCGGCATGGTGGTGCAGGCGCTGGGGCTGGTGTGGATCAAGCGGCTCAGCGTGCCCATTTCCTCGCTCGCGATCACCTGCGGCTCGCTCGGTGTCGCAGTGCCGGGTTTTGCGCTCGTCTGGCTGTTCGCCGACGGCGGGCAGCCCCCGGCTGGCCTGGCGCCGCGTGCGGGGGCGGCGATCGTCTATCTTGGTGTGGCGGGCTCGGTGCTGGGTTTCACGCTCTACTACTATGTGATCAAGCATCTCGATGCCGGGCGCGTGGCGCTGATCACGCTGGTCACGCCCGTTTCGGCGCTGCTGCTGGGGCAGACGCTCAACGCCGAATTCATCCCGGCCCGCGGTTGGGCCGGCATCGCGCTGATCGGCGCAGGGCTGCTGCTGTACGAGTGGCAGGCCTTGTGGCCGCTTTGGCGCCGGCCTATTTCCTGAACAGATCGTCGAGCAGATTGGGTTTCGCAGGCTCGGAGGATTCTGCAGCGGATTGCTTGTCAAACAGGGCGTCGAGCGCGCTGCGGCTGGCCTGCGCCATCGCCGCCCCGCCGCCCTTGTAGGCTTCGGGGCGCGGCACGAACCAGCCGCAATCATTGGCGCGCGCCTTGTCGGCGACGCGCTCGGCCGCCAGTTCGCGACACTGGCCGGCGCGATGCGCATCGTAGTGACGGCACAGTTTGCACACATGCAACTCTGCCCGGCAGCTAGGGCAGGTTTCACGGCGCGACAGCGGCAGCAGCATGCCGGCGAGGCTGGCGCCGCATTTCCAGCATTGCAGGCTCATCGGTCGGGGGACTGCGGGACACGCAGGGCATGGTATTCCAGGTCAGCAAGCGCCACATGGCGCAAGGCGCGCTGATGCGTGGCCTCCAGCACGACCGGCGGCGCCACCCCGGCTTCGGCCGCTTCCAGCCAGCGTGCGGCGCACACGCACCAGTGGTCGCCCGGCTTCAAACCCGGGAAATCGTATTCCGGCACCGGGGTGACGAGATCGTTGCCGCGCTGCAGCGAATAATCGAGAAACGCCGCGGTCATCCGGGCGCATACCGTGTGGCTGCCGAGGTCTTGCGGGCCGGTATGGCACACGCCGTCACGGCCGAAACCGGTCATCGGTGCCACGCTGCAGACCTGCAGCAGACCCCCCAACACATTGCGCGCGTCGCTCACCCTGTTCTCCTCATTTGCCTGGGCGGAAAATAGCACACGCCTCCGCTTTTTGCGGGCGGGCGAGGTCCGCTTTCCCCTATCAGGGCGGATCTGCTGATTCGCTGAAAGTCGGCGCAGGTGTCTGCATCAGCCTGCCTTCCGCCATGGCAGCGGCATGCGCCTGCAGAACGTGTTCGAGCACACTGGGCGCGGGGTATCCGTCTACGGGCAGGCCATACGCCGCCTGATACTGGCGCAGCGCAGCCTGGGTGCGCGGCCCGAGCAGGCCATCCGGTGGGCCGGTTTCGTAACCCAGTTCGTTCAGCGACTGCTGCAGCGTTTTCAATTGCGCGGTGCTGAGCGCGCCCGTTTCGCCCGCCTGCGCCACCAGCGCGCCGCCCCCTGCCAGCTGCTGCGCCAGTTGCGCGACCGACAAGGCGTAATTCACCGAGCGGTTCCACTGCATCACCACGTCGAAGTTGTCGAACACCATGAAAGCCGGCCCCTGCCAGCCCTGAGGCAGCACGATTCCGGCAGGGCCCGCGACCGCCGGCAGCGCGCTACCGTCCGCTGCCTGCACGCCGCGCGCCGTCCATTCGCCCATGGGCAGACGGTGGGCCACCCCGGCTTTGCGCCAATCGAAGGCTTCAGGCAGCCGCACCTCGATGGCCACCGGTTCGCCCGTACGCCAGCCTGCGCGTTTGAGGTAGTTCGCCGCCGAATGCATGGCGTCGGGCAGCGACTGCCACAGATCGATGCGGGTATCGCCGTCGGCATCGACTGCGTAGGCGCGGAAGGTCGACGGCATGAACTGCATCTGCCCCATCGCACCCGCCCACGAGCCGCTCATCTCGATCGCACTGACGTGCCCGGCATCGATGATGCGCAGCGCGTCGAGCAGCTGGCTGCGAAAGAAATTGCTGCGGCGGCCATCGAAGGCGAGCGTGGCGAGGCTGGCCGGAATGTTGAAGCTGCCGAGCACCGAACCGTAGTGGGTTTCCAGCCCCCAGAACGCCACCAGCACGGCTTTCGGAACGCCGTACTGCTGCTCGACGGTATCGAGCAGGGCTGCGTGTTCGGCCAGCAATGCCTGGCCGCGCGCGACCTGGCTCGGGGTAACGCGCCGCGCCAGGTAGTCGCCGAAGGTTTGCAGGAACTCGGGCTGACGCCGGTCGAGCTCGATCGCCCGCTCGACCGGTGTGACGCCGGTCAGCGCGGCGTCGAGCGTGGCGGCTGAAATGCCCTGCGCCGCCGCATCCTGACGGAAGGCGGTGAGCCAGTTGTCGAAAGCGGGCTGGACAGCTTGCGCGGCTTGGACGGGCCGGACGGCCTGCACGGCTTGCTCGGGCCGGGCGGGTGGAGGAGGCTGGCTGATTTGGCTGGGCGCCGTGTCAATCGCCGTGGGCGGCACGCAGCCGCCCAGCAGCGCGGTCAGTAGCAGTAACCATTTACGCATTTTTTTGCAGCCAATATTCCAGCAGGGCTAAATGCCACAACTTGCTGCCCTGGATGCGGGTGTGATGCTGCTCCGGGGCGTCCAGCAGCTTGTTCACGTAGGCACGGTGATACAGGTCGCGCTCGCGACAGGCCTGGGAATTCAGGATGTCCTGCATGAAATTCAAAAAATCTCCGCGTACAAATTTCAGCGCAGGCATGGGGAAGTAGCCCTTCTTGCGGTCGATCACCGCATCCGGCACCAGGCCGCGTGCGATTTGCTTCAGCACGTGCTTGCCTTCCGACGCCAGCTTGAGTTCGGGCGGCATCGACGCAGCCAGCTCCACCAGTTGGTGGTCGAGGAAGGGCACGCGTGCTTCCAGTCCCCACGCCATGGTCATGTTGTCGACCCGCTTCACCGGATCATCGGTGATCAGCATGGTCGTGTCCATGCGCAACACTTGATCGATGAATTCGTCGGCAAAAGGTTCCGCCAGATGCGCAGCGATCATTTCCGCCGTGTAGTCGGGGCCGTGGTACGCCGGCATGGTCATTTGCAGAAATTCGTCGTGATCGCGATCGAAATAATGACGGCGGAAGCGCTCCAGTGCCGAGCCGGCAGTTTCTGCCGCCATGCGCGGATACCAGAAATAGCCGCCGAACACCTCGTCCGCGCCCTGCCCGCTCTGCACGACTTTCACGGTCCTGCTGACCTGCTCGGCCAGCAGATAGAACGCCACAGCATCCTGCGCGAACATCGGCTCGGACATCTGGTCCACCGCTTCGGGCAGACGGTGCAGTACTTCGGCATTGGGGATGAGGTACTTGTGGTGGCGCGTGCCATACATGGCGGCCACCGGGTCGGAGTACTCAAACTCGTTGCCGCGCTCTTCCGGCTGGTCCTCGAAGCCGACCGAGAACGTCATCAGGTCAGGCACACCCTGTTCGGCCAGCAAGGCCACCAGCAGGCTCGAATCGAGGCCGCCTGAGAGCAGCACGCCAACCTTGACGTCGGCGATCTCGATGCGTTTTTTAACGGCCTGCCTGAGGCTTTCGTGAATCGCCTCGGCCCATTCGGCCTCGGTCTTCGGCGCAGCCGGGCGCTGTGCTTTCAGCGACCAGTATTTCCGGTGGCTGATTTCACCGCGCGCATTCACGATCATGGTGGTGCCGGGGGCGAGCTTGCGGATACCGTTGAATATCGTGCGCGGTGCCGGCACCACTGCATGCAGAGTGAACAGGTTGTGCAGCGCCACGGCGTCGATGCCGGTGTCGACGCCGCCTGCCGCGAGCAGCGCCTGCGGCGTCGAGGCGAAGCGGAAGCATCCCAGGTTTTCGGCGTAATACAACGGCTTGATGCCGAGGCGGTCGCGCGCCAGGAACAGCGTCTCGCGGTTCCAGATGGCGAACGCGAACATGCCGTGCAGCCGTTCGACGCAGGCCTCGCCCCATTGCAGGTACGCACGCAGGATGACCTCGGTGTCGCCGTCCGAGTGGAAAACGTGGCCGTGCGTGATCAGTTCGGCGCGCAGTTCCGGATAGTTGTAGATGGTGCCGTTGAACACCAGCGCGGTGCCGCTGGCGGCGTCGAGCATGGGCTGCTGCGAACGCGGCGACAGGTCGATGATCGCCAGCCGCCGATGACCCAGCCGCACCGGCCCGTCGGCATGCTGGCCCTCGGCGTCGGGGCCGCGCCGCGCCAGCTTCGCCAGCATGCAATCCATCGCCGCCGCATCAGGCGTTTTGTTGTCGAACCGGAATTCACCTGCTATGCCGCACATTACCCTGCCCTTTTCACGCCACCAGCGGCGGCTCGTCCATCAGCGCGATCTGCTCGCGCAGTTCGAGGATGCGCGCCTGCCAGTACTGCTGCGTATTGAACCACGGAAACGCGGCGGGAAAAGCCGGGTCGTCCCAGCGGCGGGCGAGCCAGGCCGCATAGTGGATCAGCCGCAGGGTCCTGAGCGCTTCGACCAGATGCAGCTCGCGCGGGTCGAATTCCATGAAGTCTTCATAGCCTTTCAGAACCTCGTTTATCTGCGCCTGCTGCTCGTCGCGCTCGCCCGACAACAGCATCCACAGATCCTGCACCGCGGGGCCCATGCGGCTGTCGTCGAAGTCGACGAAATGCGGCCCGGCCTCGGTCCACAGGACGTTGCCGGCGTGACAATCGCCGTGCAGGCGGATGGCACGGACGTCGCCGGCACGCTCGTAGCAATACGCCACGCTGGCGAGGGCGTGCTCGACCACGCTGTCCCACGCGGCAACCAGGTCGGATGGCAGCCAGTTTCCACTGTGCAAAAAATCACGTGATGCGTAACCAAACGTCACGATGTCGAGTGTCGGCCGCTGCGAGAAGCGCGCCTGTGCGCCAACGGCGTGAATCCGCCCGAGAAAGCGCCCCATCCGTTGCAGGGTGTCGGCACGGTCGAATTCGGGCGTGCGCCCGCCCTGTTTCGGGTACACAGCAAAGCGAAAGCCGGTATGCGTATGGAGCGTAGCGCCGTTCAGTTCCAGCGGGGCAACCACCGGTATTTCACGCGCGGCAAGCTCAATCGTGTACGCATGTTCTTCCAGAATGGCTGCGTCGCTCCAGCGCTCAGGGCGGTAAAACTTGACCACCACGAGGGCTGCGCCAGGATCGCCCACAGGGGGAATGTCTGGCGGCATTCTTTCTGCGAGTGCCGCGTCCTCCACCCCCATCTGATAGACGCGATTCTCGTAGCTGTTCAGCGCCAGCAGGCGGCCATCGGCCTTGAGGCCGGTGCTGTCGAGCGCGTCGAGCGCGCAGTCGGGCGTCAGCGCGGAATAGGGGTGCGACGAATCCATCATGGCAAGGGACAAAGCGGCTATACCCAAAGGGCACACGTGCTCAACAATATAAGGGGATAGATAATGCCTCAACTCGCCGCTTCCATCGCCGCCGCATGAACACATCCGCCCCCTTCAGCATGGATATCTCACGCCACATCTGGGAGACCCGCTATCGCGCAGCGGGTGAGGCCGACATCCGCGCCAGCTGGCAACGGGTGGCGCAGGCGATCGCACAGGCCGAAGGCGATGAACGCGAACAGTGGGCCACCCGCTTCTTCGGCCTGCTGGAGAACTTCCGATTCCTCCCCGGCGGGCGCATTCTCGCTGGCGCCGGTACCGGCCACCGGGTGACGCTGCTCAACTGCTTCGTCATGGGCGAGATCGCCGACGACCTGGAGCACATTTTCGAGGCGTTGAAGGAAGGTGCGCTCACCATGCAGCAAGGCGGCGGCGTGGGCTATGACTTTTCCACCCTGCGGCCTGCCGGTACGGTGGCTTCCACTACCGGCAGCATCGCCTCCGGCCCGGTGTCGTTCATGCACATCTGGGACGCGATGTGCGCCACCATGCTCTCCACCGGCGCGCGGCGCGGGGCGATGATGGCAACGCTGCGCTGCGACCATCCCGACATCGAAGCCTTCGTCGACGCCAAGCGCGATCCCGCGGTGCTGCGGCATTTCAATCTGTCGGTGCTGGTCAGCGATGCCTTTATGGCGGCGGTGGCGGATGATCGCGACTGGCCGCTGGTGTTTCCCGGTCTTGCGAATGCGCGCACACTGAAGGCACGCGACCTGTGGCAGCGCATTCTGCGCGCGGCCTACGACACCGCCGAACCGGGCGTGCTGTTCGTCGACACCATCAACCGCGAGAATACGCTCGCCGATCGCGAAACGCTGGCCGCCACCAACCCCTGCGGCGAAATCCCGCTGCCGCCCTACGGCGCCTGCGACCTCGGCTCGCTCAACCTCGGCGCTTTCGTGGTCTCGCCTTTCGCCGCGAATGCGCGCCTCGACCTGGAGGCGCTGGCGAATTCGGCAGCACTTGCAGTACGTTTTCTCGACAACGTCATCGACGTGTCACGCTATCCACTGCCGGCACAGGCCGAACAGGCGCACCGCACCCGCCACGTCGGGCTCGGTATCACCGGACTCGCCGACGCGCTGGTGCTGCTCGGCCTGCGCTACGACAGCGCGGCCGCGCGCGCACTGGCCTCACAGGCGATGCAAACGACCCGCGACGCGGCCTACCGTGCCTCGATCGCGCTGGCCCGCGAAAAGGGGGCCTTCCCTGTGCTCGACCGCGAGGCGTTTCTCGCCAGCGGCTTCGCCAGCCGCCTGCCGGCCAATATTCGCGAGGCCATCGCCGCGCACGGCATCCGCAACAGTCATTTGCTGGCGATCGCCCCGGCCGGCACCATCAGCCTGCTGGCCAACAACTGCTCCAGCGGCATCGAGCCGATTTTCGCCGCCGAGGCCGAGCGCCGCGTGCTGGCCACCGATGGCCGCTATCTCACACACCATGTGGTCGACCACGCCCTGCAACTGTGGCAGCTGCAGGGCCGGGCCGGTATGCCGCCCGCCCTGGTCGAGGCGCGTCAGATTGATCCGCTCGCCCATCTTCACATGCAGGCGGCGCTGCAGCCTTTTGTCGACAATGCCATTTCCAAGACCATCAACGTGGCAGCCGACATCCCGTTTGATCTTTTTGCGGATATTTACCGCCAGGCGCATGCACTCGGCCTCAAGGGCTGCACCGTATTCCGTCCCAACCCCGTCACCGGCGCCATCCTCAGCCAACCGCCCGCCAGCGAGCGCGTGCAGTGCTGCGGGCTCGAGCGCGAAGCCGATTGAAACAGCACATGAAACCGACGCCCTCGCCTCCTGAATCGCCCCGCATCGGCCTTGCGCTCGGCGGAGGGTCGGCACGCGGCTGGGCGCACATCGGCGTGATCCGTGCATTGCAGAATGCCGGCATCGAGCCGCACATCGTTTGCGGCACGTCAATCGGTGCACTGGTCGGCGCCGCCTATGTTGATGGCGATCTCGACCGGCTGGAAGCCTGGGTACGCAGCCTGCGCCTGCAGACGGTAGTGGGCTTCCTGGATTTTTCGCTCAACGGCGGGCTGATCAAGGGCGACAAGCTGATCGAATTCTTTCGCAGCCATTTTGTCGACCGCGATATCCGCGATCTGCCACGCCCGTTCGGTGCCGTCGCCACCGACCTGCGCCGCGGCCGTGAAGTATGGCTGCGCGAGGGTGGCGTGTCGGATGCGGTGCACGCGTCGATTGCGCTGCCCGGCCTGTTCACCCCGGTGCAGCGCGAAGGCAGCTGGCTGGTCGACGGCGGGCTGGTCAATCCGGTACCGGTTTCGCTGTGTCGTGCCATGGGGGCGGATATCGTCATCGCGGTCGATCTGAACGCCGATCTGCTGGGCCGGCACCTCAAGCCCAAGCCGGGGCGCAAACACATCAAGCCCGAGCCTGAAACACTGGCCGAAACCGTGGTGGCACGCATTCAGGCAGGCATGTCGCAACTCGGGATCGAGCATGAAAACGGACCCAGAGCCCCCGCCATGCTCGACGTCCTGGCAAGCAGCATCAATATCATGCAGGTGCTGATCACGCGCAGCCGGCTGGCCGGCGAGCCGGCGGACGTGATGGTGACGCCGCCGCTCGCAGACCTTGGACTGATGGAGTTTCACCGCGCCAGCGTCGCTATCGAAGCCGGGCGGCGTGCCACCGAAGCTGTCCTGCCGGGACTTCAGGAACGCCTGCTGAATGGCAGCGACGAAGGGTGAAACAGAAATGTGGCGTTATGCGGATGAATTGCACAACGCCAGTTTGCCTGCACGGTCCAGCTGCTTGATCGCTGCTTCGCGTCGGGTGGCCTCCGCACGGTTGGCGACGGCTTCGACATAGGCCAGTTCCACCGGCCGTCGCGTCCGGGTATAGCGGGCACCCAGCGGGCCGCCGCCGTTGTGTTCGGCGATGCGGCGGGCGATATCAGTGGTGATGCCGGTGTAGAGCGAGCCATCGGCGCACCGCAGCATATAGACGCACCATGCAGCGGTGCTGCCGGAATCTGCTGCCACGTTCAGTTCAGACGTCGGCGGACAGTTCCTGTGCCCACAGCAGCGCGTCCATATGCACGCCGTTGATGTCGGCAACATCGCGCCCGATCTGCTTGGCCAGGGCCTCGATGCTGCTCTGGTCGTCCTGCTCGCAGGCAATCGCCAATGCCAGATAAGGCGCGTACGGTCCGCGCTGCGACACGATGGCCTCGGTGATTTCGGCAGGCAGGCTGATCTGTTTCAGCACCTGCTCCATCGGCATGTGCATCACCACGTCGAGCAGCGAAAACAGACCGGCGACGAAAATCTCGTCGCGCGCCTTGGCAAACAGCGCACGTCCGGCCAGCTGCTCGGCCACGCGGCCGCGCACCAGGGCATTTTCCAGCACCGCCTGATCGAGCTCCTGGGCCTGGCCGCCGGTGAACAGGATCAGTGTCAGCCAGCGGTAAAGCTTGTCCTGACCCATCACCATCAATGCCTGTTCGATGCCGCCGATCTTGCTCATCAAGCCCATGCCGGGTGAATTGACGTAGCGCAGCAGGCGCACCGACAGTGCCGGATCGTGGCGGAACTGGGCTGCCAGCTCCGGCTGTTCGGCACCGGTACGCACCCGGTTCATCAGATCCAGCACCTTGGCGCGCGACGGCCCCATGGTGGGGTTGCCGAGGTTCTCCCGGCGGGTGATGAACGGCCCCATGAACAGCGCAAACTGCAGCTTGTGGCACATGTGGAACGCTTCCAGCGTTTGTACGTTGGTTGCGACAAAACGCTTGCCGGCGGCCACCTTGGACACGACGGCGATCTGCGAAGTGATGGCCGGGATATCCTCGCTGCTGACGTCCATCAGCACAAAGTCCGCAAGTACCAGCAAGGGATGCCACTCGGGCCGCAGCACCTCGTCGGCATGGACGGCGAATTTGAATCCGCGCGACTTCAGTTCACCCAGACGGGCAAGCAGGGACTCGTCGATCAGGGACTGGGCGATGGTGTTCAGCAGCCATACCGTGCCGGTTGCCGGCCAGCCATCGACAAGCGAAAGATTCAGGTTGGCAGGCGCGATTGGCACGAATGCCAGGCGCTGACCCAGCAGGCGCGCAATATCCATGCGCTGCAGGTTGCCTAGCAGGGTCTCGTCATAGAGACGCTGAACATCGGGAAGGTTTGAATCGCGCTGATCGTCGACCGCGCGGCGCAGCATGAACGTGTAACCAGCCACCCGCTGATCGCGGCCCAGCATGGCTTCGCGACGCATCACCGAAGGCGCCTTCTCGGCCGGCCTGGGTGCTGGCTCAGTAACCTTGTCCGGCACGACGCGAGGGGGCGGTGCAGCGACGTTGTCCTTACCCGACAGCATTCCAACAAGACGATTCAGCACGCTTCACCTCTCCACGAAAATCAAGCTCATCAGCTTGGTAATCGGCAGGAGCGAGCGTGACTGAAGCCTTGTCTGTGCAAATTTCTATCCGGCCAATTACAGGGCGCGCTTGATCGTAATAATCCCGCGAACCATGCCGGGTGCGTAGCCAGTCGCCTTGTCGAGGGGATATTCGGCAGCGAGACGGGCCTTCACGCCATCCGGGATCGAAGCCGGGTCGCCGTGACAGGTCAGGCATACCTGCTGCACGGGCAGCGCCTTGGCGTAGCGGAACTGCTTGCCGGTCGATGTGTCAACGATCTGCCAGGTATCAAGCGTTTCCGGTTTTTCTCCCGCAGCCAGGCGCTTTTCCAGCCCGGCTTGGGCTTGGGCCTCCCACGCATCGGGCACGCCGGCTGGGTTGCGGTTTTTCGGACTGACGCGCTTGACGTCGAGGTTGAACTGCTTCGAAACGTCGGCCGCAATCTGAGGTGCGCGCTCCTTGCACACGCTAATCGCACCATCCGCGCCTTTCGAGCCGATCGCCGCTTTCAGTTCACCGCCCAGTGTCTGGATCAGTGTGCCGCTGGCCTTGCGCGCATCGGCCACCATGGCAGCCTGCTCTTCGGCAGTGGGACCGCTGGCGCAACCGGCCAGCAGGACGGGAACAGCAAGGACGATCAATGCAGGGGCTTTCATGGTGAATCCTCCGGGGTTGAAATGATGGGGGTGATTGTAGCAACTCCCCGCTGCTATGCTAGCGGGACAGCATGCACATTTCAGGCGCGGTCCGAGGCAAAAATTGACGAAGCAACTCTATCAGTATTTTTTTCGTGGCCTGATCACGGCGTTGCCGCTTGGCTTGACGATCTATTTTTTCTACATCTTTCTGGTCTGGAGTGAAACCCTTGCGATGCAGTTGATCCGGCCGTTCATCGGCGATTTTTATGTGCCGGGAATGGGGCTGCTGCTAGGCGTTACCGGAATTTTCCTGCTGGGTTTTCTGGTGTCGCAACGCGGCGCCGGCAAACTGCTGTCACTGGTGGAGCTGCCCTTTACCAACCTGCCGGTCGTGAAGAGCATCTATTCGTCACTCAAGAACTTTGCCGATTATTTTTCGCCCCAGCGCAACCCGTCCACCCAGCAAATGGTGGTGGCACTCCGAATGCCCGGCCAGGACCTTGAACTGGTCGGACTGGTCACGCGCCAGCACGTCGCCGACCTCCCTGCCGGGTTCCAGCAGGGTGACCGCGTCGCGGTTTATCTGCCGATGGGCTATATGATCGGCGGCTACACGGTATTCGTGCCACGCGGCTGGATTCAGCCGATCAACATGTCGGTGGAAGAAGCGATGCGCTCGACCCTGTTCGCCTGGATGAGCACGGCCGACCCGGACGGCTCGCCCGACCACCCGCAGCCATGAACCGATCCCGCCCAATTCTGTAGAGTCGTCCCATGCAGATCGAATGCTACGCCCAGCGCCTGCTCAATCCGTTTCGCGGAGTCGTTCACATCATTCGCCATCAATCGGCGGAAGCGGTAACGACCGATGGCGTCGAGTGGGATATCTATGTGGCCAACGACGCCCTGCTCGACGGCCTGGGGCGTGCCGGCCGGCGTGCCCAGATCTCCGACATCCGCTATGGGCACTGGTCAGCGGAAAAAGGCCTGAAACGTGGGCCGCTTTTCCCGTCCGATGATTTCAAGCGGCTGGAGCACATGGGCGCAGTGGTGTATGAGCATCTCGTGCAGGTGCATCGCAACGTGCCGTTCGGATTTCGTGACGCGTTCGAGCTGTGGCTGCTCGACCGCCAGGACCAGCCGCTGGCGCTGCTGCACAGCGTGCGCACCCACAGCGAGACCGACACCAAGCCGCCGCTCGACTGGCGCGCGGGCATGGCCGCGCAGGAACACTTCCGGAGCGCCGCGATTGCCGATCTGCCAGAATCAGCCGGGGCCTACCTGACGCGCTACGTGAACAGCCTCGCCAGCGGCGTGGCGCAATGGTTCCATCGCTCCGACGAGGGCGCAGGGCTGGGACTGCATACGCTGAAGGGCGGTGACCACCTGGGTGGCCGCGTGCTGGAGGCGGAGGCCTTTCCGCCGCTGTTCATTGCCATATCCGGCATGGATGCGCCACAC
>JAABQU010000240.1 GCA_011391285.1 Thiobacillus sp. | reverse complement strand
CGATCAACGTCAACCGCTCCGGCACCCGCCGCGAAGAGTTGCTGATGCCGCACGACATCCTGCAAAAGGTGTGGGTGCTGAGGAAGCTGCTCTACCCGATGGACGACATGGAGGCGATGGAATTCCTGCTCGACAAGATCCGCGCGACCAAGAACAACGGCGAGTTCTTCGACTCGATGCGTCGCGGCTGAGCCAGCGTGGGGTTGATCTGGCTGATCGACTCCGCTATACTCCCGCGTTCTCCGAATTAACCCATTTAAGGAATTGCCATGAAAGCCGGCATTCACCCCGATTACAAAGAAGTAGCCGTGACCTGCTCCTGCGGCAGCACGTTCGTAACCCGCTCCACGCTGGGCAAGCCTGCCCTGCATGTGGAAGTCTGCGCGTCCTGCCATCCGTTCTATACGGGCAAGCAGAAGATCGTCGACACTGCCGGTCGCGTTGAGAAGTTCCGTCAGCGCTATGGCATGAAATCAACCGCGGCTTGACGTAAGCCGGTCTGCGCGATGTATGCAAAAAGCGGCTTTGGCCGCTTTTTGCTTTTTTGCGCCATGAGAACGGTATCATTTCCGCGCCGCAACCCGAGGAGCCGTGCCACGTGAAGCCCCAAGCCGTACGCCGAATTGCCGTGATTGCCTTTGGTGCGCTGGCGCTGAGCCACTGCGCACAGAATCCGGTCACCGGCGACAAGGATTTCGTGCTGATGTCGGAGCAGCAGGAAGTCGAGCTGGGCGCGCAGGCGCACCAGGAAGTGCTGAAGGAATATGCTGCGCTGAAGAACCCGGCGCTGCAGGCCTACGTGAACGAAGTCGGCCAGCAATTGGCGAAGCAGAGCCACCGGCCGAGCCTGCAATGGTATTTCACCGTGGTAGACAGCCCCGACGTCAACGCCTTTGCGCTGCCCGGCGGCTATGTCTATCTCACCCGCGGTCTCATGGCCTATCTGAACTCGGAGGCCGAACTGGCCGGCGTGATCGGCCACGAAATCGGCCACGTCACCGCACGCCACGGCGTCCGCCAGCAAAGCGCGTCCACTGCGGCCGGGCTGGGCGCGGCGCTCGGCTCCATCCTGGTGCCGGGGATGGGCAACCAGGCGGGCGAGTCACTGCTGCAGACACTGGCCCAGGCCTGGACCGCGGGCTACGGCCGCGAGCATGAGCTGGAGTCCGACCGCCTCGGCGCCGAATACCTGGCGAAGACCGGCTACAACCCGCAGGCGATGATCGACGTCATCGGCGTGCTGAAAAACCAGGAACTGTTCGCCGCCGAGCAGGCCAAGCGCGACGGTCGCCAAGCGCGCAGCTACCACGGCACCTTCGATACCCACCCCAGCAACGACACGCGCCTCAAACAGGTGGTGGGCGCAGCGAACAAATACACCGTCGCCGATCCGCGCGAGGGGCGCACCGAGTATCTGCAGAAAATGGCCGGCGTCTATTTCGGCGACAGCCCCGATCAGGGACTGATCCGCAACAACCTGCTGCTGCATGAAAAGCTCGGACTGGCGATGCAGTTTCCGCCCGGCTGGCGGGTGCAGAATCGCCCCGACCGGGTGCTGGCATTGAGTCCGAAAGGCGATGCGCTGGTCGAGTTGCAGCAGGGGCCGAAGCATGACAAGCCGCTGGAAACGCTGCAGAAGGGGGTCAAGCTGGATACCGGCGCGCGCTACGACAGCGGCAAGCTCAGCGGCTATCCTGCCGCCTTCGCCGCGGGTGCGCAGCAGGGCCGGCCGGTGGTGGTGGCGGCCGTGGTGTTCAACGGGTCGCAGTACCTGATCGGCGGCATGGCGAAGGACAAGCCAGTCTACGAGCGCGAGCGCGGTGCCCTGCGGGGTGCGATCAACAGCTTTCGCGCGATCACTCCCGAGGAGCGGCAGACGGTCCGCCCGTATGTGCTGAAACCGACCACGGTCCAGGCGGGCATGACCATGGCGAGTCTTGCGCAGCAGTCGCCACTGGGCGCCGACGCCGAAAGCCAGCTGCGCCTGATGAATGCACTCTACCCAAGCGGCGAGCCCAAGCCGGGCCAGCTCATCAAGATTGTCCAGTAAGCGCGCGTTCTCCCTTCCGCGGCTCGGATTGCTGCTGCTCTGCCTAGCCTGGCTGCTGCCGGGGCTGGTGGGGCACGCGCCATGGAAGGGCGGCGACGGCGAACACTTTGTGCAACTGTGGCTGCTGCTGGAAAGCGGGGCCACGCCGCAGGCGGTTTCCGCCACACCGCCCTTGTATTACTGGGTGGCCATCGTCACAGCATGGCTCACCTCTCCGATTCTCGAACTGGCCGATGGTGCGCGGCTGGCGTCGGGGCTGTTCATCGCGCTGGCGCTGTTTTTCGTCGCGCGCGCGGCGCGTATCCTGTATGGCGCGGAAGCCAGCTGGGCCGCCGCGCTGACCCTGCTGGGCTGCATGGGCCTCCTGGTTCGCGGACACGAACTCAATGCCGCGACCGCCCAGTTCGCCGCTGCCGCGATCATGCTGTACGGCATCGCCAGCCTGCCGCAGGGGACCCGTGGCGGCAGATGGTTTGGTGGAGCCGGCGCCTTGGGCAGCGGCGGCGCCTTGATGCTGCTCGCGGGGGGCGCGGCGGAAGCGCTGCTGTTCCTGCTGCTGGCCGCACTGTTGCCGCTGGTGCTAGCCGACTACCGCAGTCCGGCCGTGCGCCGTGGCCTGGCATGGGGCCTGGGAGGGGCACTGGTGGCCGGAGCGGCATGGCTGGCGCTCCTGACCTCGCAGCAGATTCCGTGGTTGCATGCACTCAACCTGCAACGCTGGCTGGGTGAGGACGGCCTGCGTCCCGGCTATTACCTCGGCATCCTTGGCTGGTATGCCTGGCCGGCCTGGCCGCTGGCGGCGTGGGCGGTTTATCGTGGGCGGCGTCAATGGCGCACGCCGGGTATCGTGCTGCCGGTGGCGGCTCTGGCCGGCTTGCTCGGCCTGTATGCTTTTGACGCGCATCCCAGCGAGAAACAGGGGCTCATCCTGCTGCTGCCGCTGGCCCTGCTGGGTGCGTCCGGCCTGTTCACCCTGCGGCGCGGTGCCGCCAACGCCCTGCTGTGGTTTGCATTGATGCTGTTCGGCTTCATCGGCCTGGTGCTGTGGGTCTACTGGAGCGCGCACGATCTCGGCACGCCGGAGCGCCTGGCAAGACGGCTCGTCAAGCTGGGCATGACTGGCGTCGGCGAATTGCGTCCGTGGACCTTGGCACTGGGTCTGGTCGTGACCCTGATCTGGATCGGATTCTTGACGCGCGTCCAGCGATCGCCGTTGCGCCCGATCCTGGTTTGGACGGCCAGCATGACCTTCATCTGGGTGCTGCTGATGGCGCTGTTTCTGGCGCCGCTCGATCGCCGCCTGTCCTACGTCGGCGTGGGCGACGCGCTGGCGGCCAAAGTGCCGCCCGGGGCATGCGTCCAGGCCAAGCAAGTGCGCGGTGATCAGCGTGCCCTGCTCGCGTATCACAGCGGGCGCCAGTTGCTTGCGGCGGATGACGGCTGCGACTGGCTGCTGCTGGAAACCCGCCGCCGCGGGGCCGAGCCGCAGCCTGCGGTCGTCTGGATCAAGCAGTGGGAAGGGGGCCGCCCCGGCGATCGTACGGATCGCTTCCACCTGTATGTCCGACAGCGGCAGTAAACTGGAATCGGCCCGTGTGGCCGCCGTCATCCTGGCGGGCGGGCAGGGTCGTCGCATGGGTGGGGCCGACAAAGGACTGATCGCGTATCAGGGCCGCCCCCTGATCGAATGGGCGCTCGCTGTGCTGACGCCGCAGGTTGGGGAACTCCTCATCAGCGCCAACCGCAATCTCGGGACCTACGCAGCGTATGGCCATCGCGTGCTGCCCGACACCCTGCCCGATTTTCCCGGCCCGCTGGCCGGTGTGCTGGCGGCGCTCGAGGTGGTGAATGCGGATTGGCTGCTGGTCGTGCCTTGCGACACGCCGCACCTGCCCGCCGATCTGGCGCAGCGCCTGCGGGCCGCGGCGCGGCAGGAGAACGTGCCGCTGGCGGTGGCGGCGGACGACATGCGCGTGCATCACAGCTGTTTCATCGTGCGCACCGACCAGCGCGAGAATCTGGCCGGGTATCTTGCGCGTGGCGAACGTGCGGTGCGTCACTGGCAGGCCGGACTGCGCTCAACGAAGGTGCGCTTCGATGCCGCCTGCTTTGCCAATCTCAATCAACCACAGGACCTGCCGGCAGATTGAGTCGAGGCCCGAGCGGCCTGAATGCGGAAATTCCCCGTTGGAAATACCTGGCCAAAGCCGTGAACGGATGGTGCACCCGCGCAGTCCCACATTCGCTCGCGCCACAAAATCTGCAGGGTCGACGCCGAGCGAATCAAACGACAAGGGGAGGACGCTTATGTCACGACGTACTGATTCACGCGCGCTCGTGCTGGCCGTTGCGCTGCTGTCTGCCATACCGGCCTCGGCCGCGACGCCGGGGGAAACGCCCTATGCGGCGGTCAGCCTGCCTTTCGAACTGCTCCAGGTGCCGGGCGTGCCCGTGTATTACATCGAGGGGCTGTCGGGCGTGCCCGACTCGGTGAACCAGGGCCATACCTCGAACGCCGGCTTCGTGGTCACCGAGGCGGGCGTGGTGGTGTTCGACGCACTCGGCACACCGGCGCTGGGCTACCGGATGCTGCAGCGTATCCGTGAGGTGACCGACAAGCCCATCAAGCTTGTCGTGGTCAGCCATTACCATGCCGACCACATCTACGGCCTGCAGGCCTTCAAGGAGCATGGCAACGCGCCGACGGTGCTGGCCCAGCGCGGCACCCTCGGCTACGCGGGGGGTACCGCAGACAGCCAGGGCGAGGATGCCGCGCGCCGGCTCGAGCAGCGCCGCGAGGCCCTGTTCCCCTGGGTGGACGAGAAGACCTTCATCGTGACGCCGGACGAGGTGTTCGATCAGGAAATACGCTTCGAACTGGGCGGCGTCGAGTTCGAGGTCCGGCATCTCGGGCCGGCCCATGCCCCCGGCGATTCCATCATGCTGGTCAAAAATTATGGGGTGCTGTTCGGCGGCGACGTGCTATACGGCGGACGCGTGCCCTTTCTCGACAGCCCCGAAACCGACATCGAGCGATGGCTGGCGGGCCTCGACCATATTGCGGGCCTGAAAGACCAGGTGCGCTACATCGTTCCCGGCCATGGCACGCTGTCGGAGGACGCCGGGCAGGTGGTGGAGGCGACCCGGAACTACATCGTGTTCGTGCGCGCGGCCATGGCCCGGGCGGTCAGGGACCTCGTTCCCTTCGACGAGGCCTATCGCAACACCGACTGGTCACGCTACGAAAAGCTGCCGGCCTTCGACGGCAGCAACCGCGGCAATGCCTATCGCATCTATCTGGACGAGGAAGCCCGCTCGCTGAAGTAGCGGGCGGTTCCGCGCCCTGTCACGTCTCAGTCGTGGGCGATGGTCTTGTCGGTGAACAGGTAGTCCCGCAGCTCCTTGTCGAAGCTCGGGTCCTTGCGGCGGATCCACTCCAGCACCATGGCCGCGTGCTCCTTCTCTTCGTCGCGATTGTGCTTGAGGATGGCGCGCAACTCCGGATCCTTGCACACATCCACGCGCTGGTTGTACCAGTCCACTGCCTCGAGCTCTTCCATCAGCGACGTGATCGCCCGGTGCATGTCGCGCGTTTCCGCGCTGAGTTCTTCGATCGGTTCGTGATAACCCTCGTTTGCCATGTTTGGCGCTCCCTGTCGTGTTGCCGTAAAAATGTGTCGGGTGTGAAACGGACGATTTACTTGAATCGGGCGGTGGCGGAACGTATCGCTTCGCTGACCGATTCCCATGCCAGTTCGACGCCGGCCTTCAGGTCTTGCCAGGCACTTTCGCTTGCGGATTCGACCTCGCGCAGCTTGCTGCGAGCGTGGTCGCGCTTGCTGCGCAGGGCCTCGATCTGCTTGTTGTATTCTGCGCGGGCTTCCTCCTCGGCTTTGTGAGAGGCCTGATCAGCTCTTGCCGACAGCGTATCGATCTCGGCATTCCATTCGTCGAGCTTGGCGTGCATCTTTTGAACAAATTCGTCTTTTGTGCTCATGCCGTTTTCCTTTTAAGCGTGGGACACAACAAGTGTAGCGGGTCAGGCCCGACTCTGCCCAACCCATGGGTGTGCCGACGGATTGTTTGGATTTCGACGTGAAACCGCCGGGCCCGTCAGCTTTCTTCGCTGCGCGATTCGTCGTCGCTGCCCGGGGTCGATGGCTTGCGTTTGTGGTCGCCGAGCTTGCCGAGCGTACTCTCGAGCGAGCGCTTCATTTTCTGGGCAGCGCCGTCGATGGCCTGGTGCAGCGTATTGGCCTGGTCGGTGACCGCGATCGGCTGGCGGCCGGCCACGCGTGCTTCCATCAGGCAGCGCTTGTCGTTTTCGCCCGCTTTTTGACCGTTGCTGTCGCTGAGGTGGATTTCCACCCGGGTGACCTCGTTGCTGAAGCGGTCCAGAACCTTGCGGGCCACTTCTTCGGCGTGGCGGCCGAGGGCTTCGCGTCCGACTACGCTTTCATCCGTATTGAATTGCACTTGCATGGGATGCCTCCGTGAATTGGGGTGGATTGAAGTGCGCGCCGGCCGTATTCGGGCGGCGGATCAGGATTGCGTGATCCCAGGTTCGAGGCGGATCGCACCGCCGAGTTCAATCAGCCCTGTCGGCGCCGCACTAATCAGCCCTGTCGGCTCTCGGCAATCTGCGCGCAATACTGCTGCAAATGCTCCGGCACGCCGGGCGGGCAGGCGCCGCATTCGCGGTTGCCGGGCACGGCGTAGTCGATGAACTTGGGGTAGGCGAGCTTGAGGTTGTTCATCAGTGCGACGAAATCCTCCAGCGAGCGTTCGCCGCCCAGGCGGGGATTGCGCGCTTTTTCCTGGCCGATGGTGCTGATGCGGCGCTGTTCGTAATCGTGCGCCGGGTAGACTAGGGTGTCGTCGTCGAAGGCAAACAGCTTGCCGCGCACCGAGTGATAGAGCGCGGCCGGGTCGCCGCTCTGGAAATCGGTGCGGCCGCAGGCCTCGATCAGCAGCGCGTCGCCGGTGTAGAGCCGGCCGGCATGGGCATAGGCGAAGTGGTTGTCGGTGTGGCCAGGCGTGTGGATCGGCGCGAGCTCCACCGAACCCATCCTGAACGGCACGCCGTCGACGATGCCGACATCGGTGCAAGGCAGCGCGTCGAGCGCGGGGCCGGCGATCTGGCTGCCGGCGATGGCCTTGAGTTTTCTGGCCGAGGTGATGTGGTCGGCGTGGATGTGCGTCTCGATCGTGTAGGCGAGCTTGAGGCCGAGCCGGTTGACCTCTACAAGGTCGCGCTCCCAGGTCGGCAGCACCGGGTCGATCAGCAGGGCCTGGCCGGTGTCCCCGCAACCGAGCAGGTAGGTGTAGGTGCTGGAAACGGGTTCGAACAGTTGCTTGAAAATCATGCGGGTCTCCTGAAAGGTCTTCAGGATGCGGCAAGCACCTCGTCCAGAAGTTCCACCCAGTGTCGCACCGGGATGTTGCTGCCCGATTGCAGATGCGTGAGGCAGCCGATGTTGGCGGTGGCGATCAGCTCCGGCTGTCCCACCTGAAGGTTACCGAGCTTGCGTGTCTTGAGCTGGTTGGCGATCTCCGGTTGCAGGATCGAATAGGTGCCGGCCGAGCCGCAGCACAAGTGCTTTTCCGCGACCGGGGTGAGCTCGAATCCGGCGTCAGCCAGCAGGGCCTCGACGCCGCCGCTGAGTTTCTGTCCGTGCTGCAGGGTGCAGGGCGGGTGGTAGGCGATGCGTTTCGATGCGGGGCGGGCAGCCAGCGTTTTAAGCGAGTCGCGTTCGGCCACGAGGATTTCCGAAATGTCCCGTGTCGCCGTGGAGATCCGCATCGCTTTTTCTGCATAGACCGGATCGTCGCGCAGCAGCCAGCCGTAGTCCTTCACCATCACGCCGCAGCCCGAGGCGGTCATCACGATGGCTTCGGCGCCGGCGTCCAGATAGGGTATCCAGGCATCGATGTTGCGGCGCGCGGCGGCAAGGCCGCCTTCGGTATCGTTGAGATGATGCGCCAGCGCACCGCAACAGCCGGCTGCGTCCGCAGCAATCAGCGAGATCTCGATGCGGTCGAGCACACGCGCCGTGGCGCTGTTGATGTTGGGCTTGAGACCGGGCTGCACGCAGCCCTGCAACACCAGCATGCGGCGGGCGTGGTGCGCTGGCGGCCAGGCGCCAGCCGCCTCGGCGGCAGGGATGCGGCTTTTCAGGAAACCGGGCATCAGGCCGCGCACGCTCTGGCCGAGTTTCAGCGCGCTGTTGAAGAGCAGCTGCGTGCCGAGGCTGGTTTTCAGCGCGGCGCGGGTGGCGGTTTCGCTGACGCTGCGGCCGACTTTTTCCTCGACGATGTGGCGGCCGATGTCGAGCAGCTTGCCGTATTCCACGCCTGACGGGCAGGTGGTTTCGCAGTTGCGGCAGGTCAGGCAGCGGTCGAGGTGGAGCTGGGTTTTCGCGGTCGGCGTCGCGCCTTCTAGCACCTGCTTCATCAGATAGATGCGGCCGCGCGGCGAGTCGAGTTCGTCACCAAGAATCTGGTAGGTGGGGCAGGTGGCCAGACAGAAGCCGCAATGCACACAACTGCGCAGGATGCGTTCGGCAACCTCGCCATCGGGGGTGTTGCGGAAGGATTCGGCGATGTTGGTCTGCATGTCAGAGCGGATTGGAGAGTTCGATCAGGTTGCCGTCGGGATCGCGCACGTAGACCGACAGGATGGGGCCTTGCGCACCGGTGCGCTCGATCGGCCCTGCCTCGATGGCGATCCCCTGAGCGGCGAGGTGGTGCACGATTTCGACAACGGGGGTGCGCGCGAGCAGGCAGAGATCGACGGCGCCCGGCGCGGGGTGGGCCGCTCTCGGTTCGAATTCGCGACCGGCCTGATGCAGGTTGAGCTTGCAGCGGCCAAAGGCCAGCGCGCGCCGGTCATCGCCAAAGATCACCTCGCGCATGCCCAGCGCACGCGTGTAGAAGGCCACGCTGGCAGGAATGTCCCGTACGGTCAGCACGACATGGTCAATCGCGTCGATTTTCATTACCACTCCGGATACATCCGGCCGCGGTTGAAAATGCCGCGCGGGTCGAAGCGCTGCTTGAGATTGCGGTGCAGCGTTGCCAGCGCAGGCGTGAGCGGAGTGAAAGCGCCGTCGGGCGGCGTGTTGCCGCGGAACAGGGTGGCGTGGCCGCCGGCTGCACTCGCCGCTTCGCGCAGCGTCGCGGCCGGCTGGTCGCTGACCAGCCAGCGCACCGCACCGCCCCATTCGATCCACTGCGCATCGCCCACCAGTCGATTGGCAACGGTGAGCGGCGGTGTGGTCGGCTTGACTGCCAGCCGCCACAAACCCTGATTTGAGGTTGGCGAACGCTTGTCGAAGAAGGGCGTGGCTTGGTCGCGCAGCCGCTGCCAGAATGCGGCTGCGTCTTTCAGTGCGTCGCCACCGAGCTTGGCCTGAGCGGCCTGCACTGCGGAGGCCGCACCCGACAGCCGCACCGTCAGCAGTCCGGCATGCCATGAAGTGGCCGACAGCGGCAGCGGCTGTCCCGCCCACTGGTTCATTTTCAGGATGGCGGCGGCTTCGTCGAGTTCGAATTGCAGGGTGGTCTCCGCCGCCGGTTTTGGCAGCACTTTGAGCGAGACTTCGGTGAGGAGGCCGAGCGTGCCGAGCGCGCCGACCATCAGCCGCGACACATCGTAGCCGGCGACGTTCTTGATGACCTGGCCGCCGAAGCGCAGCGGCTGCCCGGTGCCGTCGATCATGCGAACGCCGAGCACGAAATCGCGCGCAGCACCGGCATAAGGGCGCCGCGGCCCGGATAGGCCGGCGGCGATGCAGCCGCCGAGCGTGGCCGGTCCGCCGAAATGCGGCGGCTCGAATGCCAGCATCTGATTCTGCTCGGTGAGAAGTCCTTCGATGTCAGCCAGCGGGGTGCCGGCGTGTGCGGTCAGCACCAGTTCGTTGGGCTGATATTCGACCACGCCCGTGAGCGCGCGCGAGCTGAGCACCTCGCCTTCATCGGCGCCGCCGTAGAAGGTCTTGCTGCCGCCGCCCTGGATGATCAGCGGCGACTGGTTTTCATGTGCGGCGCGAATGCGCTCGATCAAGGTGTCCAGCATCAGAACCTCGGCAACTCGGGGTGCGGCAACTGGCCGCCGTGGACATGCATCGCGCCCCATTCGGCGCAGCGGTGCAGTTCGGGGACCGCCTTGCCGGGGTTGAGCAATTTGTCAGGGTCGAACGCAGCCTTGACGTCGTGGAAGCGCACCAGCTCCGGGGTGGAGAACTGGGTGCACATCTGGTTGATCTTCTCCAGCCCGACGCCGTGTTCGCCGGTGATGGTGCCACCGACCTCGACGCACAACTCCAGTATTTTGCCGCCGAAGCTTTCGGCCTTGTGCAGTTCGCCCGGCTGGTTGGCGTCGAACAGGATCAACGGGTGCAGGTTGCCATCGCCGGCGTGGAACACGTTGGCCACCGCGAGGCCGAATTCGGTGCTCATTTCGCTGATGCGCTGCAGCACATGCGGCAACGCGCCGCGCGGAATGGTGCCGTCCATGCAGTAGTAGTCGGGTGCGAGGCGTCCCACTGCGGGGAAGGCAGCCTTGCGTCCGGCCCAGAACTTGAGGCGCTGCTCCTCGCTCTCGGCGGTGCGGATTTCGATTGCACCGGACGCTTCGAGCACGGCACGCACGGTGAAGATGTCGGCCGAGACTTCCTCGTTCACGCCGTCGACTTCGCACAGCAGCAGCGCCTCGCAGTTGAGTGGATAGCCGGCGTGGACGAAGGCCTCGGCGGCCTGGATGGCGAGGCGGTCCATCATCTCCAGACCCGCCGGAATTACGCCGGCGGCGATGATGTTGCCGACCGCAGCACCCGCTTTGGCGACGTCGTCGAACGCGGCCAGCACCACCTGCGCCCGCTCGGGGCGCGGCAACAGCTTGACCGTGACCTCGGTGATCACCGCCAGCATGCCTTCGGAGCCTGTCATGAGCGCGAGCAGGTCGTAGCCTGCGGCATCAAGCGAATCGTTGCCGATTTCGAGCAGTTGGCCGTCGATGGTCCAGGCGCGCAGCTTGAGGATGTTGTGCACGGTGAGGCCGTATTTCAGGCAGTGCACGCCGCCGGAGTTTTCCGCCACGTTGCCGCCGATCGAGCAGGCGATCTGCGACGACGGATCGGGCGCGTAATAAAGGCCGTGCACGGCGACCGCTTCGGAAATCGCGAGATTGCGCACGCCGGGCTCGACCACGGCGGTGCGCGCCAGCGGGTCGATTGCCTTGATCCGGTTGAGCTTCGCCAGCACCAGCAGCACTGCGCCGTCGACGGGTATGGCGCCCGCCGACAGGCCGGTGCCGGCGCCGCGGGCCACCACCGCGATCTTCTCCGCGTGGCACAGCTTCAGGATCGCCGCCACCTGCGCCTCGTTCTCCGGCAGCACCACCACGTCGGGCGTGTTGCGGTACGCCGCCAGGCCGTCGGACTCGAACGGCAGCAGGTCTTCGCGCTCGTTGAGCACGCAGTGCGGCGGCAAGAGCTTGCGCAACTGGGAGAGGAAGGCGGGACTGAGCATGGAAGCGTGGTGGCGTTGTTCAGGCTGCGAGTTTAGCCGGGCTGGGCCGTGCGTGCGAGGGTGCGAGTCGCCGGTAGGCCTTCGCCAGCGCACCGTCGCCGCCGACGTTGCCGGGAAAAATAACCACCGGCAGCCGCGGCAGACGGTGCCCGGGCGGCGTCTGCACGACGGTGACGCCGGGGAGGATTTGCCCCAGCACGCGCGATGCGGCCAGCGCCAGCCCGGTCGACAGCACGTCGTTGGAGGTGATGCCGCCCTTGCTTATCAGGAAGCCCAGCGTCGTCGGCAGCCTTTTCACCACGTCCATCAGCGTGCCCGACACCGACTCGCCGAAGGCCAGCCGTTCGGCCACGCTGGCGAACGCAAGCTCTGCGCGGCTGGTGAACACGACCGGGGTGAGGCCGCGCGCATGGGCATGGGCGATGCTTGCCGTCAGTTCGTCGACCACTGCTCCGCGCGCCGCCGGCAGGCGGGTCACGTCGAGCGGCAGGCCGACCACGCCGCGTTCCTTCAGGAGCGCGGTCAGCTGCGCGGTGGTCTTGGCCACGTGCGAGCCGACGACGATGGCGCCGGGCTGTCCGTCGCGCACCAGCGTGGCGAAGGATTCAGCGGCGACCGGCTGCGGCGGCAACTTCGCCAACGCGGTGAGCAGCGAGGCTGCGCTGCGGAACAGGAGTCGTTTGCCGCCGGCAGCGGCCGTCAGCACGGCATCGGCGAACAAGCGGTAGTCGTCGGCTGATTCGCCATCGACCACGCCCACCGTGTTGTCGTGCAGCGCGGCAAGCCATTCGCCTGCACCGCCGGCACGCAGGTCGGCCAGCGTCAGGCGCGCGACATCTTCGGCGGCGACGCGGCCAGCGGTTTTTTCCGCGACATAATCGGGCAGATAGGCCGTGCTGTAGCCGAACACCGAGTCGCGCGCGAATTCGGTTTCATGCGTCGGCACCGGCTTGCCGTCGACCATCAGGTAATGCGTGCTGTCTCGCGTGATGCGGCCGCCCTCGAAGAACGCCGGGGTCAGCAGCGTGGCATCGAACGGCCCGAGCACGGCGTTCATCACATCGGTTTCCACCGGATAGTGGCCGCGCAGGGTCGAGTCCGAGCGCGACACGAACAACACCGGCCCGGCGTAGTCTGCGAGCGCGGCCTTGAGGTTGACGCACACCTCGCGCGTGACGGCGGCGGCGCGTTCCGCGTCCATCCCCCGTGTATTGGTCAGAATGAAGAACAGTGGCGCGGCGTCCGCCAGCGCCGCCTTCAGCGTGGCGACGTCCCAATGCGTCAGCAGCAGGCACGAATGCACCGTTTGCGAGCCGGTGGGATCGTCGTCGAGGACGATGATTTTCGGGTTCATGGTCTACACCTTATATGTCCACGAAGGGCACGAAGGTTCACGAAGACGAGCAGATTGTTTCTTCGTGTTTTTCCGTGTCCTTCGTGGATGAGCCTTTAAGCCGCGGCCTGTTCCAGCATCGCCAGCGCACGATCGTGCATCGCCTGCGCGTTCATGCCGTTGAAGTCGAACAGCTGCTGCGGGTTGGCGGTGGTTTCGCCGCGCTTCCAGCAGAAGACGTCGCGCTGCGCGGCCTGGCTGCGCAGCATCACCGGCTCCAGCGGGCCCGACGGACCGCCGGTGACGCCGATCAGCACGTCGCCATGGAACATCGCCTTGAACGCGGCGTCATCCATGAAGCGGCCGTCGGGTTCCGACACGCTGTTCCACAGCACATCGCTGGGGCGATACAGGCGGCGCGGGTTGACCACGGCAACGATGCGCGAGCCGATGCCGGCTTCGGCCAGCGAGGCCGCGGCGGCCAACACCGGCTGCAGCACCATGTCGCCCGTCACCGCGAACACCACGGTGTGCGATCCCTTGGTTTCCTTCAGCACCATCGCGCCGTCGTCGATCGCCTGGAAGCTCTGCGCCATGGTGGCGTGCACCGGCAGCGGCGACTTCGAGGCGGTGATGACGATGCCCTTGTTGTGCTGGCGCAAGGCCCACTCGTAGCTCGCCTGGATCATGTTGGCGTCGACCGGGAACAGCGGGTAGACGTTGCCGTTCCGCATCATCGCGGCGAAGTAGCTCTCGATTTCCGGGCGCTGGTGGGTCCAGCCGTTGCGCCCTTGTTCCAGCGCGCCGGCGGTGAACAGGCACACCGTCGCGGGCGTCGGGCGGCGCAGTTCGGCCATCGCCTGCGTCACCGTCTGCCAGATCGGCAGACCGTTGATGGCGAAGGACTCGTAGCTCGCCCACAGGCTGCGGCCGCCGAACAGCGACACGCCTACCGCGAGACCGGCGCAGGCGTCCTCGTTGAGCGGCTCGTAGACCTGGCCGGACGGGCCCTGGAAATAAAGGTCGTCGGCGGTCGGGTGGCGGATCGTCAGCGCCTTGTTGATGTTGGCCATGGCGGAGGCCTCGTTGCCGTCGGCGTTGGTGACGACGAACATCGGGTCGCGCTTGCCCACTTCGCCGACCACCTGGCCGAAGGCGGTGGTGGGAACGTGGTTTTCGCCGACCGCGAATTCGGTCAGCGACAGGCCGTCGAGGCTGGGCAGATCACGCACGCTTTCGGTCACCGCCACGCGTGCGGCGGGGCCGCCGCCGGCATGACGGAAGTTCTCGCGGGTCACCTTCCAGGCCTGGATCGGCAGCGCGCGGCGCTGCAGCCCGCCCTTCACGTCGTCGGAGTCGAGCGTGTGGTGCGCGTAGAGGTTGTGCGACTTGGCGCCGGTGGCATGCACGCCCGCGCCCTTCAGCTGCTTGACGATGAGGCAGGCGCGGCGGCCTGACAGCGCGCTCTTCGCAGCGGCGTCGGCGGCTTTCAGGATGGCGCCGGTGAAGGCCATGCGCGCCTTGAAGCCGAAAGTGGTCGAGTCGGCGTACACCGGTGCGTCGGGCGTGTCGGCGAAGTCGCGGGCGTCGATCAGGTGCACCTCGTCGAAGCCGTGCGCGCGCCAGTAGGCGGCCATGCGGCCGTTGTCCCATAGCGACACCATGCTGTGGTGCTCCTGCGAATAGCCGTTCCACACCAGCACCGGCAGGTAGTTGGTGATGTCCGGGTAGGCGGTGGCGAAGTGCTGGAACGCGCTCATGATGTAGGGCTCGCCCAGACCGCCGTCGCCGATGGTGACCGGGAACAGCTTGTCGCGATGCAAGTAAGCGCCCGCCAACGCGAAGTGCTGGCCCTGGCCCAAGGGGCCGGCGGGCGCGAGCAGCCCTGGAATCGCGCCGGACAGGTGGCCGAGCAGGCCGTGCCGCTCGCGGAAGCGCGTGCGCATGTCGGAAACCGTATGGATGCCCATGTCCTCGAGGGAGGTGTCGAGAAACATCGCCGAATAGAAGCCGGGCGCGTGGTGGCCGACCTCGGTCACCATGTTGCGGTGGCCCAGCAGATGCAGCGCGGCGACAGCGTCGGCGCTCGAGGCGAAGCCGCCCGGATGGCCGGACGACTTGCTGCCGGTGACCTGCAGCGTCAGATAACGCAGTGCGTCGGCGGCGAGCAGGGTCTGATAAATGGCCGCCTCGCTGCTTGCATCCGGCAGTGCGGGCTGGTCCGGCCCCAGGAGCGGTGCGGCGCCCAGGCGGTCGATTTCCGGAAAGCTGTCGGCGAAATACTGGATACCTTCGCAGAAGGTCGGGAAGGATTCGGGGGCAGACTGCATCTGTGCGCTCATGGCAATTCCTTTCACGATATGAAAATGTCTCACATGATATGAAACGATGGCCGTATTGAAGCAGTAAACTGCGCCCAATTTCACAATGCGTGATAAATTTTCACTTCATGAAAAACGTCAGCTCATCCATTCAGGTGCTCGACCGCGCGATGGCGCTGGTCGGCGTCCTCTCCCGAGCACCGGGCCCGGTCAACCTGACCCGCCTGGCGGAACAGGCTGGCCTGCATACGGCCAGCGCCCACCGTATCCTTGGCGCGCTGATGGCACACGGCCTGGTCGAGAAAAGCGGTGCCGGCGAATACGACTTGGGGGTGCGCTGGCTGGAAGTGGGCAATCGCTTGCGCGCCCGGCTCAATATCCGCCAGGTGGCCATGCCCTTCATGCAGCAACTGGCCGAACAGACCGGCGAAACCGTTAACTTGATTGTGCGGCGCGGCGACGAGGCGGTCTATGTCGAACGCGTGAGCGGCGGGCAGACGTTGATCCAGGTGGTGCAGGTGGTCGGTGCCCACGCGCCGCTGCACGTCACTGCAGTCGGCAAGATCTTCCTTGCCGAGGACAACGCCAGTAGCGTGCTGGGATACGCTGAACGGACCGGCCTGCCGGCTTTTACGCCGAACACCCTGACCACGCTGGAACGCTTGCGTGGCGAACTCGACGTGATTCGTCGCGAGCAGATGGCCCATGATCGTGAGGAGGCCGAACTCGGCGTGGCGTGCATCGGTGCGCCGATTCGCGACGCCGAAGGCAGGCTGGTCGCCGGGCTGTCGATCTCGGCGCCGGCCGATCGCCACAAGCCGGGCTGGGCCGATGCGCTGAAACGGGCCGCCGCGCAGACCGGTGCCGCGCTGGGCTACGCGGCAGATGCATGAAGCAAGCCCATATGTCATAGCCCTTGCTCCGCGAGGGCTTTCTTGGCATCGTGGCGGCCATGACTGATACCCTGATGCCTGTCACTCGCTACCAGCTTGCCGCCTGGATGATGATGGCCGCTGGACTGCTGCTGGTCCTGTATCTGCGCTTGCTGCCGGCCCTGCTGGCGGGCCTGTTGATGGTGCAGCTGGTCCATCTGCTGGCGCCGCGCTTCGTCATTGGCAGGCTGAGCCACACCTGGTCCAGGGTGCTGGTGGTGTCGCTGATCATCCTTATCGTGCTGGGCGCCCTGGGCGGCATCACCACCGGCGTGATCCTCTATCTGCGCTCAGAAGGCGGCCTCACCGGCCTGCTCACCAAGATGGCCGAAGTGATCGAAAACTCGCGCGAACTGCTGCCGCCATGGGCAGGGGAGTGGATGCCGCAGGGGGATGAATCCGTGATACGTGCCGGTCTGGTCGAATGGCTGCGCACCCACGCGCAGGACCTGCGCAGGCTGGGGGGCGACGCCGGGCGCGGTTTGCTGCTGATTCTGGTCGGATTCATCATCGGCAGCTTCATCGCACTGCGCGAAGCAGCGCAACAGCGCACCATGGCACCGCTGGCGCAGGCACTGTGCGAGCGCATGCACCGGCTGGGTGAAGCATTCCGTCGCGTGGTATTTGCGCAGGTGCGGATTTCCGCGCTCAATGCCCTGCTCACCTGGATCTACCTGGCCCTGATCCTGCCAGCCTTCGGGGTCCAGCTTCCCTTCGTCAAGACCATGGTGCTGGTCACCTTCGTCGTCGGCCTGCTGCCGGTGCTGGGCAACCTGATCTCGAACACCGTCATCGTCATCATTTCACTGTCCCATTCGCTCTACGTCGCCGCAGGCTCACTCGCCTTCCTGGTCATCATCCACAAGCTCGAATATTTCGTGAATGCCCGTATCATTGGCGGGCAAATCAAGGCGC
>JAABQU010000239.1 GCA_011391285.1 Thiobacillus sp. | reverse complement strand
GACCCCAACCGGCCGCTCGGCTCCTTCCTGTTCCTCGGCCCCACCGGCGTCGGCAAGACCGAGCTGTGCAAGACGCTCGCCGAATACCTGTTCGATTCCGCCGACCACATGATCCGCATCGACATGAGCGAATTCATGGAGAAGCACTCGGTCGCCCGCCTCATCGGCGCGCCGCCCGGCTACGTCGGTTATGAAGAGGGCGGTTATCTGACCGAAGCGGTGCGCCGAAAACCCTATTCCGTCATCCTGATGGACGAGGTGGAGAAGGCGCACCCGGACGTCTTCAACGTGCTGCTGCAGGTGCTGGACGACGGCCGCCTGACCGACGGCCAGGGCCGCACCGTCGACTTCCGCAACACCGTGATCGTGATGACGTCCAACCTGGGCAGCCAGATGATCCAGCAGATGTCTGGAGACGATTACCAGGTCATCAAGCTCGCCGTGCTGGGCGAAGTGAAGTCCTACTTCCGCCCCGAGTTCATCAATCGCATCGATGAAGTCGTCGTTTTCCACGCGTTGTCCGAGGGCCACATCGCCAGCATCGCGCGCATCCAGCTGCAAGGCCTGGAATCGCGCCTGGCGCAGATGGAGATGCAACTCGACATCACCGAAGCCGCGCTCGCCGAAATCGCCAAGGCCGGATTCGACCCGGTCTACGGTGCGCGGCCGCTCAAGCGTGCGATCCAGAGCGAACTCGAAAACGCGCTGGCCAAGGAAATCCTGTCCGGACGCTTCGCGCCCAAGGACACGATCCGTATCGATGCGCAGAATGGCGTGTTCAGCTTCGAAAAGGCCGCGTCACAAGCGGCTTGATCGGGGTGGTGGGATGAAAGAGGGCGGGATACCGCCCTCTTTTTTATGAGGGCAGCCAAAGGCAGGAATCGCCCGGATCAGTAGTAGAGGCTTGGCGAAGCGCCGATGCCCTGCAAGGGGCCCAGCGGATTGGTATTGACCGTTTCTTCCTTGGTGTTCGGACGGCCGCTCCACTGCTTGTAGACCACCGTGTCGCCGACGGTCACGATCAGCGCGCTGAAATTCCAGCCGGTGGTGACCGTGTGACGTTTGAAATTCATGAAGTCGAGCAGGAAGTTTCCCACCCGGTCCCGCTTCTGACGTCCGCCCTCAGTGAAGAATCCCTGACAGCCATCCTGCGCTTTCATGCATTCCCGGATGCCCGGTGGTACTTCGATACCGGCCGGAAGCTGTGCCGGGAGGACGATCTCGACCACCTGGGCGTGGTTGAGCATGCGGATGTTCGGCGTCGCGAACGGGTCGAAGCCGAGCGCGCGCAAGCCGTTCAGGTCGGTGGTGAAGGGCTCTATCTTTTCGTAGCTTGCCTTGGCTTCCTCGAAACTCTTCCAGGGCTGGACGGGCTTGTCTTGAGACCTGGGGAGCAGGCTGGCACACGCGGACAGCAGGAAGGCAATCGACAGCACGACCAAAATTTTCATGAGTGTTCCCTGAAGCGCATGCGGCGTTATTGTTAACGATTTTCTGGAGTCGTCATCATAACCAAACGGCCGCAGACGTTCACCGGGCCGGCGTGCGGTTCGAACAGGGCGCATCGAGGCCAACGCATTCCATAAGGCAGCTGTTCTGGACGGCAGATCGCTCCCGGTTGCCCCGCCCGCAGTTTTGCTCGATACCGTGCCGACCTCTAGAATGGCCCGACTGTTTAGCCCTTGGATCGTCGTGCCCACTCGTTTTTTCAAAGCCCTTTTGATCTGCTTCGCGCTGAGCGTGTCGCCGGCGTACGCGCTGAGGGTGGAGGTGGAGGCACCGGGTGAGCTCAAGGCGCTGCTGACGCAGCATCTGGAAACGGCCCGGGCCGCGCGACTGAGTGCCGGATTGGGTGAAACGCTGGATGAGGCGGAACTGGCGCGGCTGCGCCTCTTGAGTGAAGACACGGCGCGCGAATTGCTGGCGACCGAGGGCTATTTTTCGCCGCAGGTCGACAGCACGCTGACGCGCGTCGAGGATGACTGGGTGCTGCAATACACGGTGAACCCGGGGCCGCGTACCCGGGTCCGCTCGGTGAAGATCGACTTTACCGGGGCGCTGGCCGCTGAGGACGAGGCGCGTTTGCGCCGACGCACTGAGCGCGGATTCACGCTGCAACCCGAGATGCCGTTTCGCCAGGCCGACTGGAGTGCCGCCAAGGCGGCGCTGCTGGGCTCGTTGCTGGCAGGACGTTATCCGGCGGCGCGGCTGGCGGCGAGCGAGGCGCGCATCGATCCGGCCACGCAGTCGGCGGACCTGGCGCTTACGGTGGACAGCGGGCCGGCTTTCTTCTACGGCGAGCCCGTCATCAGCGGAAGCCAGCGTTACCCCGAATCGATCATCCGCCACCTGAGCCCGTTGACGCCCGGACAGCGTGTCAGTCAGCAGGGTCTGCTGGACTATCAGGCCGCACTGGAAACCAGCGGCTACTATGCGCAGGCCGTAGTCCGGATCGAACCGGATCCGGCGCTGGCAGCGACGGTACCGATCCAGGTGGAAGTGGTGGAGCGGCCGACAAAAATGGTCAGCGTGGGCGCCGGTTTCAGTACCGACACGGGCGCGCGGGTGAGCGGGACCTGGCTGCACCGGAACATTCTGGAGCAGGGCTTGCGCCTGAAGCTGGATGCGCGCCTGGAAACGGAACGCCAGACCGGGGAGGCGGAATTGGCCTGGCCGCGCAATGCCAAGGGGTACGAAAACAGCCTAGGCGCACAGCTGAAGCAGGAAGACATCGAGGGGCAGGAAACGCAATCCTCCGTGCTGATCGCCAAGCGCACCCGCACGCGCGGCCAGATCGAAGCCACCGTGTCCTTGCAGTACCAGAATGAAAAGCAGGAAATCGGCGATGTGCTCGACGCGCGCAATGAGGCGCTGATCGCCAACTATTCGTGGACCCAGCGCACGGTGGGACGCACGTTTTATCCGCGGCGCGGGTATGTGCTGAACCTGCAGGGCGGCGGCGCGGCTGAGGCCTTGCTGTCGGACACGACTTTCGTCCGCCTGTACGGCCGCCACACCCAGTATTTCCGCGCAGGAGACAAGGGCCGGCTGATCCTGCGCGGTGAGTTCGGCAGCGTGCTGTCGGACAGGCTGGAGGGCATTCCCACCGATTTCCTGTTCCGCGCCGGCGGTGACAACTCGGTGCGCGGCTATGCCTACCAGAGCCTGGGGCGCGAGCTCGCCGGCGGAGTGGAGTCGGTGCGTTATCTGGCCACCGCCAGTGCCGAATACAACTATTTTTTCGAAGGCAACTGGGGCATGGCCGTGTTCGTCGATGCGGGCGATGCGGCCGACAGCGTCGGCGCCCTGTCACCGGTGTTCGGCTACGGCGTTGGCGCGCGCTACCGCACGCCGGTGGGCCCGATCAATCTCGATCTGGCGTATGGCGAAGACAGGGACGAATTCCGTCTGCATTTCTCGCTGGGGGTGGAGTTTTGAAGCGCCTGGCCTGGGGCGCGGCCGGCTTGCTGGCCTTGCTGACGGTACTGCTTGCGTCTGTCGCATGGCTGGCAGCCACTTCCAGCGGCTTTCGCTGGCTGACCGAAACGGCAAGCACGCTCAGCGGCGGGCAGTTCAAGTTTGAAGGCGTCGAGGGCCACCTCGGGGCGCCGCTCGGCATTCGCAGGCTGATCCTCGTCACCGACACGCAGCGCATCGAGATTGAAAATCTGCACGTGGAATGGCAGCCGCGCGCGCTGTGGCGGCGCCAGGTCGAGATCGACCTACTGGCGGCGCAGACGCTGCGGATCGAGACGCTCAAAGAGGACCCGACACCGCCCGAACTGCCCGTCAGCCTGCGCCTGCCGCTCGACCTGCGCGTGCAGGTGATCGATCTGGCGCGGTTGGACCTGATCGACTCAGGCCAGGCGCTGAGCTTTCGCAATATCAGGGCACGCCTCGATGGCACCGGTGCGCGCTACCGGCTGACCGGGGCGACGCTGGAATCACCCTGGGCGGATTTGCGCGGCGAACTCGAGCTTGGCAAGGACGCGCCGTTTGCATTACAGGGCCGGATCGACGCGATGCGCAGCGATCCCCTGCCGCTGACGGCGCGGCTCGAATTGAAGGGTGCGCTGGCTGCCATGCAATTCCGGCTGGACGGTGCTGCTGAAGGGATGAGCCTGCTTGCCAGCGGCGAGGCCGCGCCCTTTGCGAAGGTCCGCCTGCGCCGGCTGCTGGTGGCGGGCGAGGGCATCGACCCGCGCCAGTTCGCGGCGGACGCACCCAGCGCCGATCTGGCATTTTCCGGCGTGTTCGAGGGGCAGCCAGGCGAGCGCCTGCTGGGCACGTTCAGCCTGAGCAACCGGCTGGCCGGACGGCTCGACCAGCAACGCCTGCCGCTGGCCAATCTCACCGGCGCGGTGCTGGGCGATGCCACGCGTGCCGATTTCAGCGCGCTGGCGATCGACCTCGGCACAGCCGGGCAGTTTTCCGGCGACGGCCAGTGGCGCGACGGCCGCTTTACGGTGAACCTTGCCAGCCCGCGCCTGGATCTGGCCGGCCTGCACAGCGACCTGAATGCGACGCAGATCAAGACGACGCTGAAACTCGCAGGCGATGCGGCGCGCCAGACGCTCGACGCCGAAGTCAGCGAAAGCTGGGGGCAGGGTCGCTTCACCTTGAGCCATGGCGATGCGGCGCTGCATCTGGAATCGGCCGACTTCAGCGGGCAGGAAGGACACCTGACCGCGAAGGGCGTGTTGCAACTGGATGCCGGCCGTTCGTTTTCAGCCGAGTTCGATGCCGCACAAATCAACCCGGCGCGTTTCGGAAAATTTCCGCGTGGTCGGCTCAATGCGCGCGGCGAGGCGAGTGGCGCACTCGCGCCCGAACTGCGGCTGTATACGCAGTTCACCCTGCCACCGGGCGAACTCGAAGGGCGGCCGGTCAGTGGGAAAGGCCGGCTGCGCTATGAAAACCGTCACCTTGCCGATGCCGACGTCGATCTGAATCTGGCAGGCAACCTGGCGAAGCTGAAAGGGGCCTATGGCCGCGCCGGCGACCGCCTCGGCTGGGACATCGACGCCCCCGCGCTGGGCAGATTGAACCTGGGCCTGGCCGGGCGCCTCACCAGCCGCGGCAGCGTGAGCGGCGACCCCGCTGCGCCGCAGATCGAGGGGGTGGTTGCCGCCAGCGGACTGCGTCTGCCAAGCGACATCGCTGCCGAGTCGCTTAACCTGCAGCTCGATTTGCGGGCCACCGCCGACGGTGCTTTCAACGGCAAGCTCGACGCGCGTGGGGTGACGTTGGCCGGGCAGCGCCTGAGCGAGGTGCGCGCCAACCTGCAGGGCCGCCGCAATGCCCACACGCTGGCGCTCGACGCCCGCTCGCGCGATTGGCATCTGGTCGCGAGCCTGGCGGGGGGGCTGGATGCGCAGCAAGTCTGGCGCGGCCAACTGAACCAGGCCACGGCGGAGGGTCCCTGGCCGATGGCACTGATCTCTCCGGCCACGCTGCTGCTGTCGCAGCAACAGCAGCAGGTAAACCAACTGGCGCTGACCGTTGCGGGCGGCCGGGTGACGGTCGAGCAGTTCAACCTGCAGGGCACGCAGTTCTCCAGTCGCGGCACGCTGACCAATCTGCCGCTGGCGCCGCTGCTGTCGCTGCTGGAATCGCCACCGCCCTTTACCACCGACCTGAGACTTGAGGGCGACTGGAATCTGCGGGCCGGCGACAGCCTCGACGGCCAGTTGCGGCTGCGCCGCCAGTCGGGCGACGTGCGCCTCACCGATCCGGCGCTGGATATGGGCCTGACCACGCTCGCCCTCGACCTCGGCGCCGAGTCTGGCCGTGTCACAGCGCGTGCCGAGGCGGCCAGCCGCGAAGCCGGCCAGTTGCGTGCCGAAGGCCGCGCCACGCTGCAACGCGAGGGCGCGCTGTTCGTCCTGCCGCGCACCGCACCGCTTGCCTGGACCGCTCAGTTCGATTTGCCCGATCTGCGCCTGGCCAAACCTTTGATTCCGGTGGGCATACGCGCCGACGCCCACCTGGCCGCCCAGCTCACAGGCAGCGGCAGCCTGGCGGCGCCGCGCATCGACGGCCAGATCGATGCCAGCCGGATCCGTTTTGCCATGCCGGAGCAAGGCATTGCCATCACCGACGGCACGCTGAAACTGATTTTGGCCGACGACCGCGTGCGGGTGCAGCAGGGCGAGCTGATCGGGGCCAGTGAGATCAAGGGCGGGGGCGGCCGCATCGTGGTGAGCGGCGAGGGACAGCTGAGCAATCCGCAGGCGGGAATCACGTTGAGTTTTGAGAAGTTTGCCGCCACCAACCGCAGTGACCGTCGCGTGATCGTTTCCGGAATCACCCACCTCGGACTCGACCAGAAACGCCTGCAGTTGACGGGCGAACTCAAGGCCGACCATGCCCGACTGGAAATTCCGGAAGCGAGCCGGCCCGCATTGTCGGACGATGTGGTCATCGTCGGGCAGCCGCCACGAGAAAAGTCGGCCAGCCAGCGTTTTCCGCTGGTACTCGATCTGAAGCTCAACCTGGGCGACGATTTCCTGTTCAAGGGGGGCGGGCTGGACGCGCGGCTGGGTGGGGCATTGCGCGTGTTCACGGCAGCCGAGATTTTGCGAGGCGAGGGGGCGATCCGGGTGGAACAAGGGCGCTTCGCGGCCTATGGTCAGACGCTGGACATCGAGCGGGGCCAGTTACGTTTTGTCGGCCCGATCGACAACCCCGGTCTTGACGTGCTGGCGGTGCGCAAGACGTCGAGCGTCAAGGTGGGGGTGCAGGTCGGTGGCACGGTGCAGCGCCCGCTGGTGAAGCTGTATTCCGATCCGGCCATGCCCGACTCGGAAAAGCTGTCCTGGCTGGTGCTGGGGCATGGCCTGGAAGGGGGCGGCCAGCAGGAGTTTGCATTGCTGCAACTGGCCGCCGGGGCCTTGCTGAGCCAGGCAGAATCGGTGAGCACCCAGGCGGAGCTGGCTGATGCGCTGCATATCGACAGTTTTGGCGTGCGCGGGGGCGAGGGCGAAGACCTCGGGACCACCTTCGTCAGCGTCGGCAAGCGGATTTCCTCGCGCGTCACCCTGAGCTACGAGCAGAGCCTCGATGGCCTCAGTCAGGTGGTGAAAGTGTTGTATCAGCTGTCGCCGCATGTGCGGCTGGAAGCAGGGGCCGGCGTGGAGAGCAGTTTCGATGTGTTTTACACCCGGGATTACGACTGAACAGTTTGAGCCACGATGTTAGAATCGGGCGCATGTTCGACGTCCGCATCACCGCAATGAATTCACTGTGCCGATTGCCTGCCTCGCCCGGAGGCAGCCGCTGATGCGCATCCTGCTGTCCAACGACGACGGTTACTTTGCCCCCGGCCTGGCCGCGCTGGCGCGCATGCTGGAGCCGCTGGCCGACATCACCGTGGTGGCGCCGGAGCGCGACCGCAGCGGTGCCTCCAATTCGCTCACGCTCGATCGTCCGCTGATGCTGCGCCAGGCGCCGGGCGGGTTCTACTACGTCAACGGCACGCCGACCGACTGCGTTCATCTGGCGGTCACCGGCATGCTGGACCATATGCCGGACATGGTGATTTCCGGCATCAACCACGGCGCCAACATGGGCGACGACACGATTTATTCCGGCACGGTGGCCGCCGCCACCGAAGGCTATCTGCTGGGCATACCGTCGATCGCGGTTTCGCTCGCCAACCACAATGCGGTGCACTTCGACACCGCCGCGCGCGTGGTGGCCGAACTGGTGCAGCGCATCCAGCGGCAGCCGCCGACCGAGCCGATGCTGCTCAATGTCAACGTGCCGGACCGCGCCTGGGACGATCTCGGTGGCCTCAGCGTGACCCGGCTGGGCAAGCGGCACAAGGCCGAATCGGTGGTGAAGTCCACCAATCCGCGCGGGCAGGTCGTGTACTGGGTGGGCGCCGCGGGTGCCGCGCAGGACGCGGGCGAGGGCACCGATTTCCATGCCGTGGCCAATGGCTTCGTTTCGATCACCCCGCTGCAAATGGATCTCACCCGTTTCAGCCAGATGGACAGCGTGAACGCATGGCTGAAACCCTGAGCTCCCGCGCCGGCATCGGCATGACTTCCGCGCGTACGCGCGGCCGCATGGTCGAGCGCCTGCGTGAACAGGGCATCAGGGACGAGACCGTCCTGGCCGCAATGGGCGGTGTGCCGCGTCACCTGTTCGTCGACCAGGCGCTGGAATCGCGCGCCTACGAAGACACCGCGCTGCCGATCGGTTTCGGTCAGACCATTTCAAACCCCTACATCGTCGCGCGCATGGCCGAACTGGCCCGGCACGGCGAGAACGGCGCCGGCCACCCGCTCGGACGCGTGCTGGAAATCGGCCTGGGCTGCGGCTATCAGGCTGCGGTGCTGGCCAAGCTCGCGCGCGAAGTGGTGTCGATGGAGCGCATCGCCGCGCTGGTCGGCAAGACCCGTGTGCGCCTGCGCGAACTGCGGGTCAACAACGTCAAGCCCAAGCACGGCGACGGCATGCACGGGGCGAAGGATTTCGCGCCGTTCGACGCCATCGTGATCGCGGCGGCGTTTTCCGAGGTGCCTCAGGAGCTGCTGTCGCAACTGGCCGATGGCGGACGCCTGGTGATGCCGCTCGGCAATGCCACGCAGACGCTTTGCGTGGTGGAACGTCAGGGCGATGCCTACACCGAGCGTCTGCTTGAAGGCGTGAAGTTCGTTCCGCTGCTTCCGGGGGTGGCATGAGCAGGCTCTGGCTCGGCGTGCTGGTGTTGGGTTTGGCGGGCTGCACCGCTTCCGGTCCGGCGCCGGTGAGCGATCGTTCCGGATCGCGCACCGCTGGGAAGTCCGAGGCCGCGCGCCCCGCCACGCCGCAAATCGCGGCGTCGACCACGGGCCTGCATACCGTTCAGCGTGGCGACACGCTGTATGCCATCGCGTTTGCCAACGGCCTCGACTATCGCGAGATTGCCATCTGGAACCAGCTTGAATCGGCCGATCGTATTCTGGTAGGCCAGGTGTTGCGGCTGACGCCTCCGTCGGGCGCGATCGAAATCAAACCGCTCGACGATGAGCCCGCACCCCTGGCCAAGCCACTGACCGAAGCGACCGAGCTGCGCGAACCGCAAGCGGTGTTGCTGCCGTATTCCGAGGCCAACTGGGCGCAGGTGTCGAGTCCCCGTCCGGTGGCCGTTGCGCCTGCCGTTGTCACGCCGCCGCCTTCGACGTCGCCGATTGCGGCACCTCCAGTTTCAGCTGCGGCTGAAAATCCCGCGTTCGATAAATGGCTGTGGCCCGCCGACGGCACGCTGGCCGGGCGCTTTGGTGCGGCGGGCGGCAAGGGCATCGATATCGTCGGCCAGCGCAATGCGCCGGTGAAGGCGGTGGCCCCGGGCAAGGTGGTGTACAGCGGCAGTGGCCTGCGCGGTTACGGGCGGCTGCTGATCGTGAAGCACGCGGGCGAGTACCTCTCGGCTTATGCGCACAACGAAACGATTCTGGTGAAGGAGGGCGAGCAGGTGACGGCCGGACAGCGGATCGCGCTGATGGGCGACAGCGATGCCGACCGGGTCAAGCTGCATTTTGAGATCCGCCGCTACGGCAAGCCGCTCGACCCCCTGATTTATCTTCCGGAGCGATCATGAGCAAGGATTCCAGCGAAGACCCGGATGACCTGACGCCTGAGGAGAACGAGGCAGAGGAGCACGCCGCACTGGATTCGGCGGATGAACTGGCCTCGGCCATCCTCGACGAACCGCAGGTCGATGTCACCCAACTCTATCTCAACGAAATCGGCCAATCACCGCTGCTGACGGCGGAAGAGGAATTCGCGTTATCGCGTCGCGTGGTCGGGGGTGACTTCGAGGCGCGCCAGACCATGATCGAGCGCAACCTGCGGCTGGTGGTCAACATCGCCAAGCACTATGCCAACCGCGGACTGACCCTGCTCGACCTGGTGGAGGAGGGCAACCTCGGCCTGATCCACGCGCTGGAAAAATTCGATCCCGAGCGCGGCTTCCGCTTCTCGACTTATGCCACCTGGTGGATCCGCCAGAACATCGAGCGCGCGATCATGAACCAGTCGCGCACCATCCGCCTGCCGGTGCACATTATCAAGGAACTCAACATTTACCTGCGCGCCAAGCGCCACCTGGAAACCCATGGCGTCACCGATGCCAGCTCGGACGATATTGCCGCGCTCACCGGGCATACGGTCGAGGATGTGCGCCGCATCATGCAGTTGAACGAGCGGGTCGCCTCGCTCGACGCGCCGCTTGACGTCGACCCCACGCTGTCGCTGGGCGAGGCCATCGCCGACGACAACGCGCATTTACCGGACGAACTGCTTCAGGTCGAGGAGATCGCGCACCACGTCCACGAGTGGCTGACCCAATTGAACGACAAGCAGCGCTGGGTGATCGAGCGGCGCTTTGGCCTGAACGGCTACGAGACCTGCACGCTGGAAGACCTGGCGCTGGAACTGCAGGTGACCCGCGAGCGTGTGCGCCAGATCCAGATGGAATCCCTGCGCATGCTGCGGCAGGTGTTGCGGCGGCGCGGCGTGTCCCGGGACGAACTGTTCTAGCTTGGATGGGCGCGGGGGCACCTGTTCGGTGTGTCGGCGCAAGAGGGACTGCAGCAATGATCAACTGGCCGCAAATCGATAGCGTCTTTCTCGACATGGACGGCACCCTGCTGGACCTGCATTTCGACAATCATTTCTGGCTGGAGCATATGCCGCGCCGCTATGCCGAGTACCACGGTCTCGATGAGGCCGTGGCGCGCGCGCACCTCGATCAGCATTACGAGCGCCACGCCGGCACGCTCAACTGGTACTGCCTGGATTTTTGGAGCAGTGAACTCGCCTTGGATATCGTGCAACTGAAGGAGGAGGTCGCGCACCTGATTGCGGTGCGCCCGGATGTGCCGGCCTTCCTGCAGGCGGTGCGCGCGTCGGGGCGCCGGGTGGTGATGGTGACCAACGCCCATCCCAAGAGCCTCGGCCTGAAAATGCGTGAGACCCGAATTGACACCTACTTCGACGCGCTGATCTCGTCACATCAGGTTGGGATACCGAAGGAACATCCGGATTTCTGGCAGGGCCTGCAGGCGATCGAACCATTCGACAAGACGCGTACCCTGTTCGTCGACGACAGCCTGCCGGTGCTGAAAAGCGCGCAAGCGTATGGCATCGCGCAGTTGCTGGCAGTGTGCAATCCGGATTCAAAGCAGCCGCACAAGGACTGTGGCGAGTTTGAAGCGATTACGAGCTTCGAGCAGGTGATGCCGGACGCGTGAGCGTCTTTGCGAGCGAAGCGAAGCAATCCAGTTCAGGTTGAGGCGCGAAGCACCATCAAGTAGTTGTGTTTTCAGCCAAGCTGAGGCCCGTTGGCCGGGCTACCCCCGGCCAACGGGCAGGCGTCGTGCGAACTCGCTGACTACTCGGTCGTACTCCACGCCTCTCAATGACGGGCTCAGTCCCCAGCCGCAGGCTCGATCAACACCGCCGCCCCCACGCTCCGCCCCTCCGACACGAGGATGTTGTAGGTGCGGCACAGCGCGCCGATGTCCATCACTTCCAGCCCGATTTGCGCCTCCACCAGCGCCCGTGTGAGCGAAGGATGGGGAAAGCGCAGGCGGGTGCCGGTGCCGAGCAGCAGGATGTCCAGTTCACGGCTGGCGACCCATTCGAAATGGGCGGGGGTCAGTGCCTCGAAGCTGAGGCCGACCCAGGGGGCGACTTCAATCCCGCGTGCAGTCAGCAGCAGGCTGGCATCAAAGCGTCGGCCGTTGATCAGAACGTGGTCGGCCCCATAGCCGGTGAAGAGGCTCTGTCCGGCGTCGGTGTTGAGGTGCAGTTTCATGATGAAACCTTAGCAGATTCTTAGCAGATTCCGGTTGCCGAGGGAGCCGCCGCTTGGCCACATGGGCGCCATGGCACCGGGTTTTGTTTGCCGGGGCTGGGCGCCTCCGGTAAAATCGCCCGCTTTCCAAGGCATTGTTTTGCCTTGATTTACGCACCGGGAAAACACCGTGACGGCTGACAACAGGCCACGCCTGCGCACCATCCATAAATCGTCCAAACTCGACAACGTCTGCTACGACATCCGTGGGCCGGTGATGGCGCGCGCGCGGCAGATGGAAGAAGAAGGCCACCGCATCATCAAGCTGAATATCGGCAACCCCGCGCCGTTCGGCTTCGAAGCGCCGGAGGAAATCGTCCAGGACGTGATCCTCAACCTGCCCAATGCGTCCGGCTACAGCGACTCCAAGGGCCTGTTCTCGGCGCGCAAGGCGATCATGCACGAGAGCCAGCGCAAGGGCATTCCCAACGTGCAGATCGACGACATCATCGTCGGCAATGGCGTGTCCGAACTGATCGTGATGGCGATGCAGGCGCTGTTGAACAACGGCGACGAGGTGCTGGTGCCGGCGCCGGATTATCCGCTGTGGACCGCGGCGGTGAGCCTGGGCGGCGGCAAACCGCGCCACTATCTGTGCGACGAGGGTGCAGGCTGGCTGCCCGATCTGGACGACATCCGCGCCAAGATCACGCCGCATACGCGCGCCATCGTCATCATCAATCCGAACAACCCGACCGGCGCGCTGTATCCGAACGATCTGCTGCTGGAGATCCTGGAGATCGCGCGCCAGCACCAGCTGATCGTCTACGCCGACGAGATCTACGACAAGGTGCTGTACGACGGCGTGGCGCATACCTCGCTCGCCTCGCTGGCCGACGACGTGCTGATCGTGACCTTCAACGGCCTGTCGAAGAACTACCGCGCCTGCGGCTACCGCTCCGGCTGGCTGATCGTGTCGGGCGACAAGCGCCATGCGAAGGATTACCTGGAGGGACTGAACATGCTGGCGTCGATGCGCCTGTGTTCCAACGTGCCGGGGCAGTATGCGATTCAGACTGCGCTCGGCGGCTACCAGAGCATCAACGACCTGGTCGCGCCGAGCGGCCGGCTGACGCGCCAGCGCGATCTGGCGCACGAACTCTTGACCCTGATTCCCGGCGTGAGCTGCGTGAAGCCCAAGGCGGCGATGTATCTGTTTCCGAAGCTCGACCCCAAGCTGTACCACATCCACGACGACCAGAAATTCATCCTCAACCTGCTGGAAGAGGAGCGCGTGCTGGTGGTGCAGGGCAGCGGCTTCAACTGGCCCCACCCGGACCACATCCGGGTGGTGTTCCTGCCGCACGAAGAAGACTTGACCGAAGCGATGAGTCGCATGAGCCGGTTCCTCGACCGCCAGCGCGCGCATCGCTGATTTTTATTTGACTGAGACAACTGAATGAAACCCATCAACGTTGGCCTGCTGGGCCTGGGAACGGTCGGCGGCGGCACGCTCACCGTGTTGCGCCGCAATGCTACGGAAATCACCCGTCGCGCCGGGCGCGAAATCCGCGTGGTCCGTGCGGCGGTACGCGACCTTGAGAAGGCCAAGGCGCTGGCGGGCGATCTGCCGCTGACGACCAACCCGTTTGATGTCGTAGACGATCCCGCCATCGACATCGTGGTCGAACTGATCGGCGGCCTGGAACCGGCGCGCGAGCTGGTGATGCAGGCAATCGCCAACGGCAAGCACGTGGTCACCGCCAACAAACATCTGGTCGCCAAGTACGGCAACGAGATCTTCGCCGCGGCGCAGGCCAAGGGCGTGATGGTGGCGTTCGAGGCGGCGGTCGCCGGCGGCATTCCCATCATCAAGGCCCTGCGCGAAGGCCTTACCGCCAACCGCATCGAGTGGCTGGCCGGCATCATCAACGGAACCAGCAACTTCATCCTCACCGAGATGCGCGACAAGGGCGCGGCCTTCGAGGACGTGCTGAAGGAAGCGCAGCGGCTGGGCTATGCCGAAGCCGACCCTACCTTCGACATCGAAGGCATCGATGCCGCGCACAAGCTGACCATCCTGTCGGCGATCGCCTTCGGAATCCCGATGCAGTTCGACCGTGCCTACACCGAAGGCATCTCCAAGCTCACGCGCGAGGACGTGCAGTACGCAGAAGAACTGGGCTATCGCATCAAGCTGCTGGGCATCGCGCGCCGCGCCGAAAACGGCATCGAACTGCGCGTGCATCCGACGCTGATCCCCGAGCGGCGGCTCATCGCCAACGTCGACGGCGCGATGAACGCCGTGCTGGTGAAGGGCGACGCCGTCGGCCCGACCCTGTACTACGGCGCCGGCGCCGGCGCCGAGCCGACCGCATCTGCCGTGGTCGCCGATCTGGTCGACGTCACCCGTCTGCACACTGCCGATCCGCACCACCGCGTGCCGCATCTGGCGTTCCAGCCCGACCAGCTGGCCGACACGCCGATCCTGCCGATGGACGAAGTGCGCACCGCGTACTACCTGCGCCTGCGCGCCTTCGACCGCCCGGGCGTGCTGGCCGACATCACCCGCATCCTGGCCGACAGCAACATCTCCATCGACGCCATGGTGCAGAAGGAGCCGGCCGAAGGCGAGGAGCAGGTCAACATCATCCTGCTGACCCACATCACGGTGGAAAAGAACATCAACGCGGCGATCGCCAAGATCGAAGCACTCGACACCGTGGCAGGGCAAGTGATGCGCATCCGCCTCGAAGAACTGGCGGCCAAGTAAATGAACTACCTCAGCACGCGCGGCCTCGCCCCGCAACTCCGCTTCTCCGAAATCCTGCTCGGCGGGCTGGCCAGCGACGGCGGCCTCTATGTGCCGGAGACCTATCCGCACTTTTCAGCCGCCGAGCTCGAAGCGATGCGCGGCATGAACTATCGCGAACTCGCGTTCGCCGTGCTGTCGCGCCTGATCGACGACATCCCGCATGACGACCTGCGCCGGCTGATCGACAAGACCTACACCGCCGATGTCTACCGCTACGTCACGGACAAGGAGAACGCCGAAGACATCACCCCGCTGAAGACCCTGGAGCCCGGCCTGCACGTTCTGGCGCTGTCGAACGGACCGACGCTGGCGTTCAAGGACATGGCGATGCAGTTGCTCGGCAACCTGTTCGAGTACGTGCTCGACAAGACCCACGGCGAACTGAACATCCTCGGCGCTACTTCGGGCGACACCGGTTCCGCTGCCGAATACGCGATGCGCGGCAAGCGCGGCGTGCGCGTCTTCATGCTGTCGCCCGAGCACGGCATGACGCGCTTCCAGCAGGCGCAGATGTATGCGCTGCAGGACGCCAACATCCACAACCTGGTGATTCGCGGCGTGTTCGACCAGTGCCAGGACATCGTCAAGGCGGTATCGAACGATCTGGACTTCAAGGCGCGCCACCACATCGGCGCGGTCAACTCGATCAACTGGGCACGCGTCGCCGCGCAGAGCGTCTACTACTTCAAGGCCTATTTCGCCGCCACCCAGAGCAACGACCAGCAGGTCTCGTTCTCGGTGCCGTCGGGCAACTTCGGCAACGTCTGCGCGGGCCACATCGCGCGCCAGATGGGCCTGCCGATCGACAAGTTGATCGTCGCCACCAATGAAAACGACGTGCTCGACGAGTTCTTCAAGACCGGCGTCTATCGCCCGCGTCCGGAAACGAAGCACACTTCCAGCCCCTCGATGGACATCTCAAAGGCGTCCAACTTCGAGCGCTTCGTGTTCGATCTGGCCGGACGCGACGCTTTCAGGGTCCGCAGCCTGTGGGGTGCAGTCGAATCCGGCGGCAGCTTCGACCTGAACGCAGATGGCCTGTTCGGCCGCGTCGCCGAATTCGGCATGGTCTCCGGTTCGAGCAGCCACGCCAACCGCATGGACACCATCCGCACCGTGTACGAGGTGTACGGCACGATGATCGATCCGCACACCGCCGACGGCCTGAAAGTGGGCCTGGAGCATCGCGAGCCTGGCGTGCCGCTGATCTGCATGGAAACCGCGCAGCCGGCCAAGTTCGAGGATGCAATCCGCGAGGCACTTGGCCTCGATCCGGTGCGCCCGGCCGAACTGGCAAATCTGGAAGCGCAGCCGCAGAAAAAGCACGTCATGGATGCCGACGTCAGTGCGGTCAAGCAGTTCATCGTCGACCACGCACGCTGAGCCCGGCGAAGCGCGGTCCTTTGCCGAACTGCTGGCGCGGGTGCGGGCCTGCACGGTCTGCGCCGCACACCTGCCATACCCGCCGCGTCCCATCCTCCTCGCATCCCCCACCGCGCGTCTGCTGATCGTCGGTCAGGCGCCGGGACGGCGCGTCCACGAGACCGGGATCCCGTGGAATGACCCCTCCGGCGACCTGCTGCGGCAATGGCTCGAGATGACGCGCGAGCAGTTCTACGACGTCTCGCGGATTGCCATCGTCCCCACCGGCCTGTGCTATCCCGGCACGGTGAACGGCAGCGACCTGCCGCCGCGTCCGGAATGCGCCACGCTATGGCATCCGCCGTTGCGTGCGGCCATGCCCGACATCCGGCTCACCCTGCTGATCGGCGCCTATGCCCAGGCGTATTACCTGGGCAAGCGCCGCGGCCGCACGCTGGCTGACACGGTAGCGGCCTGGCGCGAATTTGCTCCGGATTTTCTGCCGCTCCCGCATCCCAGCCCGCGCAATCGACTATGGTTGAAGCAACATCCCTGGTTTGAGGCCGAAGTCATTCCCATGATGCGCGAACGGGTTGGAGCCGCGCTGGCGGCGAGCGATAATGGCGGCGCTCGATAACCAGACACACCAGGCAGAACTTCAGGGAACCCGCATGAAACTCGTCACCTCGCTCACCAGTCCCTACGGCCGCAAGGTCCGTGTGGTGCTGGCGGAAAAGAAAATTCCGTTCCAGCTTCAGGTCGAAAACCCGTGGCTGCCAGACAGCCCGGTTGCCAGTATCAACCCGCTCGGCAAGGTGCCGGTGCTGGTGCTGGAGGACGGCGTCAGCGTGTTCGATTCGCGCGTGATCGTCGAATATCTCGATCATGTCAGCCCGGTGGCGCACCTGATCCCGGCCGAACTGAAAAGCCGCATGATTGTGCGCGGCGTCGAGGCGCTGGCCGATGGCGTGACCGATGCCGCGGTGGCGTTGTTTCTGGAAAAGAAACGTTCGCCCGAACAGCAAAGCGCAGACTGGTTGGTCCTTCAGGAAAAAACCCTGTTCCGCGGTCTCGAGGCCCTGGCGGAAGCGCTGGGCGAAAAGCCCTGGTATCTCGGCAACAGCATGACCCTGGCCGATGTCGCCTGCGGCTGCACGCTGGGCTATCTGGTGCTGCGCTTCCCTGAAATCGACTGGCGCACTGCCCACCCCAATCTGGCGAAGCTCGCCGATAAACTGAACAGCCGGGCCTCGTTCAAG
>JAABQU010000238.1 GCA_011391285.1 Thiobacillus sp. | reverse complement strand
AGTGTTAACACGCCCTAAGGGAGACCACCATGTCACAGGTCATTGCATGCATCGACGGTTCCAGACTGACGCTTGCGGTGTGCGACTACGCCGCCTGGGCCAGCCGGCAAATGGACGCCCCGCTGGATTTCCTGCACGTGCTGGGGCGCTCGGAATACCCGATTCCCGCTGACCTCAGCGGCAACATCGGGCTCGGCAGTCGCGAACACCTGCTGCAGGAGCTGGCCGAACTGGATGAAAGGCGCAGCCGGGTGGCGCTGGAGCAGGGCCGCTTCATGCTCGACGCCGCCAAGGCGCGCGCCATCGCCGACGGCGTGCCGAATCCGACCAGCCGCCAGCGCCACGGCGAACTGGTCGATACCCTGCTCGAGTTCCAGGGCGACATCCGTTTGCTTGTCATGGGGCGCCAGGGCGAACAGGGCGACAGCGCCGGCGAGCACATCGGCAGCCATCTGGAAAACGTGGTGCGCACCCTGCATCGCCCGATCCTGGTGATTCCCGCCGACTACACCGAGCCGCGCCGCATCCTGGTCGCCTTCGACGGCAGCGCCACCACCCGCAAGGCTGTCGAGATGGTCGCGGCCAGCCCCTTGTTCCGCGGCCTGTCCTGCCACGTGGTGATGGTCGGCGCCGACAAGGCCGAGTCGCGCGCGCAACTCGACTGGGCGCGCACGACGCTGGAGCAGGCCGGCTTCGAGGTGACCGCCAGCCTGCGTTCCGGCCAGGTCGACGACGTGCTGTGCGCCTACCGCACCGAACACGCCATCGGCCTCATCGTGATGGGCGCCTACGGCCATTCCAGGATCCGCGAATTCCTGGTCGGCAGCACCACCACCCAACTCATCCGCCAGTCGAAAATCCCCCTGCTGCTGTTGCGCTGACGCCCCGGCCCGGCCGGGCCGGACGGATTCCGGCCGCAGCGCGGGGGGGTGAAAAAATACCGCTTGCACTTCCTCGCCTTCTTTATTAATCTAACGATCGTTAGAATGATTCAATGACAGAGGCATCGCATGACTGACTCCAGTCGCAGCATCAAGGACCGCCTGTACGCGCAGGTCGCCCGCATAAGCAAGGCCATTTCCAGCCCCAAGCGGCTGGAGTTGATCGAAATCCTCTGTCAGGGCGAAAAGACCGTCGAGCAACTCGCCGCCGACGCCCAGATTTCGGTGAAGCTCGCCAGCGCCCATCTCAAGGAATTGCGCCAGGCGCAACTGGTGGAGACCCGGCGCGACGGCAAGTACATCCACTACCGCGTGTCCTCGATAGCGGTTGGGGATTTCTGGGTGGCCTTGCGCGCGTTGGCCGAGGACCGGCTGGTCGAGCTGCAGATGGCGTTGGCACAGCTGGCTGAGCACAGCGACGAACTGTCGCCGCTCGCCCCCGCGGAATTGCTGCAGCGTGCAGCCCGCGGCGAGGTGGTGGTGATCGACGTGCGGCCGCGCGAGGAATACGACACCGGCCATCTGCCGCATGCGCAATCGATGCCGCTGGGTGAATTGCGCGCGCGCGTCCGTGAGCTGCCGCGCAAAAAACCGGTGGTGGCGTATTGCCGCGGACCGTTCTGCCTGTGGGGCAAGGAAGCCGTCGCGCTGTTGCGTGAGCAAGGCATTCACGCCATGCGCTTGCAGGATGGCGTGCCGGAATGGCGGGCCGCCGGGCTGCCTTTGGACACTGTCAATCAATAAAGAACTGGAGATTGCTCATGTTTTTCCGTCAACTACTCGCCAAGGACGCCACCCTGTCCTACTTTTTCGGCTGCGGCTCCTGCCATGTCGGCGTTGCGGTCGATCCCGTGCTCGGTGACGAGCAGTGGTTCATCGACGAAGCCGCGAAGCAGGACGTAAAGATCACCCACGTTATCGACACGCACGTGCACGCCGATCATTTCTCCGGCGGCCGCAAGCTTGCCGAGCTGACCGGCGCGGCCTACTGCCTGCATGAGTCCAACCGCAGCCGCGTGAACTTCCCGTTCGAGCCGCTGGTTGACAAGCAGCGCATCGAGGTCGGCAACGTCCTCGTCGATGTGATTCACACCCCCGGACACACGCCCGATTCCATCTGCCTGGTCGTCACCGACAAGCGCCGCACTGAAGTGCCCTGGTTCGTCCTGACCGGCGACACGCTGTTCGTCGGCAGTGCCGGCCGCCCCGATCTGGCCGGCCAGGAGGCCGAGATGGCCGGGCAGCTTTACGACACGCTGCAGCAGCGTCTGTTGACCCTGCCGGCCGAGGTGGAACTGTATCCTGGCCACACTTCGGGCAGCGCCTGCGGCGCAGGCATGTCGGGCAAGCCGATGTCGACCCTGGGTTTCGAGAAGCGCTCGAATCCGATGCTGTCGATGCGCCGCGATGAATTCGTCACCGCGCTGACCGAGACGATCCCGCCGCGCCCCGCGGAAATGGATCGCATGGTCGCCTTCAACCTCGGCCAATGAACATGTCGCTGACCCAAAACGTGGCCCACGTGGTGGACGAGTACCGCTACGGCATCCGCCACAACCTCGCCCAGTTCTCGCACCAGTTGGTGCAGGTGTTCTTCGTCGGCCTCACCATCGGCATGTTCCGCACCGTGGTGCCGGCGCTCGCCGAATCCGAGTTCGGCGTCGCCAAGGGATCGTTCATGATGCTGATGGCCTTCGTCACCGCCTTCGGCTTCGTCAAGGGCACGCTCAATTTCGTCGCCGGGCGCATGTCCGAGCGCATGGGCCGCAAGAAGGTACTGTTCATCGGCTGGCTGGCCGCGGTGCCCATTCCCTTCATGATCCTGTACGCGCCGAGCTGGGGCTGGATCGTCGCGGCCACCGTGTTACTGGGCGTGAACCAGGGCCTCGCCTGGTCGATGACGCAGACCTCCAAGCTCGACCTCACCAACGCTGACCAGCGCGGCCTCACCATCGGCCTCAACGAGTTCTCCGGCTACTTCGGCGTGGCGGTGGCAGGCATCGTCACTGGCTATCTCGCTACCGCCTACGGGCCACGCGAAGGCCTGCTGATTTTCGGCCTGGTCGTGATCGGCCTGGCCGGCCTGCTGACGCTCGTTTGGGTGAAGGACACGCTGCCGTGGGCGCATGCCGAAGGCAAAAAGCACGCCGCCGGATTGATGACCGGACCGACGCCGCGCTACCCCGCCAATATTTCCGATAAGCCCAGCACCTGGGACGTGTTTACCCTGATGTCGTGGCGCGATGCGCGCATGGCGTCGGTCAGCCAGGCCGGGCTGGTGGAGAAATTCGTCGACGCGCTGGTGTGGGTGTTCTTCCCCGTCTACCTCTACCAGCAGGGCTTGAGCCTCGCCGGCATCGGCTGGGTGGTCGGCGTCTACGGTTTCGTCTGGGGCATCTCGCAATTCCTCACCGGCCACCTGTCGGACCGCATCGGCCGCAAAAAACCCATCGTCTGGGGCATGTGGTTGTGCGGCGCCGGCGTCGCGCTGGTGCTGCTGGGCGAGGGCGAGCTGTGGTGGTCGTTCGCCGCCGCGGTGATGGGATTCGGCATGGCGCTCCTGTATCCCACGCTGTCCGCCGCCGTGTCCGACATCGCCCACCCCAACTGGCGCGGCTCGGCGATCGGCATCTACCGCTTCTGGCGCGATCTCGGCTACGGCATCGGCGCGCTGCTGCTGGGCGCAGTGGCAGCGCTCGCAGGCGGTATCGAGGCGGGTTTCTGGTTCACTGCCGGCGCCATGTTCGTCTCCGGCCTCATCGTTCTGCTGGCGTGCGAGGAAACCCACCCGCGCCTCAATCCTGCCGATTGATCTTTTTTATCGAGGAACCCCCATGAACAAGACGCTCATTACCCTGTTTGCCGGCCTTGCCCTGCTCGCTGGCCCGACCCGCGCCGAGGAAAGTCCCGCCGTGGTCGATGCGCTCTCCGGCTACATGGACTTCGCCGAATACGGCAGCAGCCTGATCTGGCCGGAACAGATCCCGAAAGAGGACTGGAAAAAGGTCTTCATCGTCGATGCGCGCGATGCCGCGCAGTACACGAAGGAACACATCCCCGGCGCGATCAACATCGAGTGGCGCCAGGCCGTGGCGCGTCGCGCCGAACTGCCGAAGGACCGCATGGTGGTGGTGTACTGCAACTCCGGCTCGCTGTCGGCGCAGGCGGTGTTCGCGCTGCGTCTGCTGGGTTACGACAACGTCAAGGTGCTGCAAGACGGCATCGAGGGCTGGAAGGGCAAAGGGGGGTTCGACGCCCACGCCCGTGCCAGCGCGCCGGCGGGCCACTGACCGACGGTACGGACAGCGACGATGTACGGGATAATGCATTCATGAGTCCCAAGAAAAAGCTGTTCGAGCAATTCGCCCGTGTCGCCAAATCGCTTGCCAGCCCGAATCGACTGGAATTGCTGGAGACGCTGGCACAGGGCGAGAAGAGTGTGGATGCCCTGGCCCAGGCAACCGGCATGTCGGTCGCCAATACCTCGCATCACCTCCAGATACTGCGTGACTCAGGCCTGGCCGAATCACGCAAGCTGGGGTTGCAGGTGATCTACCGCCTTTCGGATGACCAGATTCCGATCTTGTTGGGCTGCATCAGCCGCATCGCGGAGAAGCACCTGGCCGAGGTGGAACGCATCGTTCGTGAGCATTTCGATGCGCGTGACGCGCTGACTCCCGTGGGGCGAAATGATTTGATGACCCGGGTCAAGGAGGGGAGCATGGTCATTGACGTGCGGCCTGCTGCGGAATACGAGGCCGGCCACATCCCCGGTGCGATCAATATCCCGGTGGATGAGCTGCCGCAACACCTGGAGGCCCTTCCGCACGACCAGGAAATCGTCGCCTACTGCCGCGGACCCTACTGCATGTTGGCCTATGAGGCCGTGGCAACCTTGCGGGAAGCGGGTTATCAGGCGCGCCGCCTTGAGGACGGCTTTCCCGAGTGGAAGGCCGAAAGCCGCCCCGTCGATAGTGGAACGCCGGACTCGCAGGCGTAGCCGGTCTCAGCTTCCAAACACAAAAATAAAATCATCTGATCGATTGACATGTAATCCCGTTGTGCCACTATTCAAGCGTTCATTTGAATAATTGATCGGGGCTGACATGGACATTCTTGCAATTCTCGCCGGCGCGGCAACCGGCATCGTCTTGGGCCTGTTCGGCAGCGGCGGTTCCATCATCGCCACGCCGGCGCTGCTTTACCTGCTCGACGTGGCGCCGAAGTCGGCCATCGCCATGAGTCTGGGAATCGTCGCGGTGACGGCAACGATCGCCGCGCTGGACAACTGGAAGCGCGGCAATGTGGATGTGTCGGTAGCAGTGGTGTTCGGCCTGTTCGGCGTGGCCGGCACCTACGCCGGGGCGCGCCTCGGCGTGGTGACGCCGGTGGTGATCCAGCTCACGGTATTCGCCCTGGTGATGTACGCGGCGGCTTGGCGCATGCTCAAGCCGGCCCGGTTAGCCGTTCCTGCATCCGCGGATGCATCCGTATCCGCATCGGGTGGCGCTGCCGCGCTGCCGTGTACCGGCCTGTTCTCCCCCTGCATGGCCCACATGGCCCTGCACGGCATCGGCGTGGGCGTACTCACCGGCTTCGTCGGCGTCGGCGGCGGTTTCCTCATCGTTCCCGCCCTGGTTCTGCTCTCGCGCATCCCCATGAAGATCGCGGTCGGCACCTCGCTGGCCATCGTCGCCGTCAAGTCCTATGCGGGCTTCGCCGGCTACATGGGTGCGGTGCCCATCGACTGGCCGCTGATGGGCGGATTCACCGCCGTCACCGTGGTGGCGAGCTTTGCGGGCACCCGGATCGCCCACCGGTTTTCGCAGGACACCCTGAAGCGCGCCTTCGCGGTTTTCCTGCTGTTCGTCGCGACCTATATCCTGCTAAAGAGCGTCATTGGGGGGTAAATATGGATTTGCATGTGCGCGTTGTCTCCCAGCGTCCCCCCGGCGGATGATGCACACTCTATGCAGCTTATGCAGCGGTGCTGAATGCCTGCCTGGATGCCCGCGTTGAAGTTGCAATCAGCACCGAGCGTGATGCCCATGGCTCGGGTTTCCCTTCCCTGCTGGTGAACGGAGTCGCGGTCCAGCCGGCGGACGGGGTGATCCTGATGCCGGCAGACCTGTGCGCGATCCTGGCTACGACCGGGCTGGACGAGAAGGCCTTGGCTGGCTTGGCCGAGGCTCTGGAAGCCCCGCTGGAACGTATGATGGAAGGCTCGTAGGCTCCGTATGCCTACAAACCGTTTCTTGTACGTAGTCCTATGTTGACCTCATCCCGCAGCAACATCCTGATCCTGGCGCTGAGTCAGGCCTTGATGCTGTCCGCCATTGTCCTGTCGATGGCACTCGCCGCGATCCTCGGCGCCATGCTCGCCTCCGACAGGGGACTCGCGACGCTTCCCGTCGCCGCCATGGTGATCGGCACCGCTGTCGCCTCGCTGCCGGCGGCCATGCTCATGCGTCGGGCGGGACGCCGTCCCGGTTTTTTGCTCGGCGCGCTGCTGGGCATCGGAGGCAGCCTGTTGTGTGCGCTCGCGCTATACCAAAGCAGCTTTGCCGCCTTCGTCATCGGGAACTTCCTGCTGGGCAGTTACCAGGGGTTTGCCAACTACTATCGCTTCGCCGCCGTCGAGGTCGCCGGTCCGGCCCATGCCGGCAAGGCCATTTCACTGGTCGTGGCCGGCGGCGTGGTTGCGGCCTTCCTTGGCCCCCAGCTCGGCTTGTGGGGACGCGACTGGATCGGCGGGCAGATCTTCGTCGGCTCCTACCTGGCACAGGGCGCCCTCAGCCTCATCGCACTGGCGCTGCTCTCCCGCCTGCACCTTCCCAAAGTGGCCGCTGTCGGCGACGGCCCTGCGCGGCCGCTGCGTGAAATCCTGGCCCAGCCCGCCCTGCGCGTGGCGATCTTCGGCGCGGCCATCGGCTATGCCGTCATGATCATGGTGATGACGGCGACGCCGCTGGCGATTCTGGGCTGCGGCCTGCCGGGGTCGGACGTGACGCCGGTCATACAGTGGCACGTGGTGGGCATGTTCGCGCCGTCCTTCTTCACCGGAATCCTGATCACGCGCTACGGTGCGCCGCGCATCATGCAGGCCGGATTTGTCCTGCTGCTCGGTCACGTCGTGCTGGCCCTGTCCGGCGTCGAGTTCATGCATTTCCTGTCGGCGCTTGTCTTGCTCGGCGTCGGCTGGAACTTCGCCTTCATCGGCGGCACCGCGCTGCTGGCCCAAGGCTACCAGCCCGGCGAGCGGCTGAAGGTGCAGGCGGTGAACGAATTCGCGGTCTTCGGCCTGGCGGCGACGGCCACGCTGTCGGCGGGATGGCTCTATGATCGCTTCGGCTGGGTCACGCTGAATCTCGCGGTGGTGCCGCTGCTGATGGCGGCGTTGATCGCCGCCATCGCCATCGAGCGGCAATTTCGCCGGCTGGCGGCGGCCGTCTGAAAATAAAACCGGGTTCCCCAATGAATACTGCCCCGATTTACCTCGACTACAACGCCACCACCCCGGTCGATCCGCGCGTGCTGGAAGCCATGCTCCCGTATCTCGCGGTCCATTACGGCAACCCATCTTCCGATCATGTGGTCGGCCGGCACGCAAAGGCCGCGGTGGACACCGCGCGTGCCGAGGTGGCGGCGCTGATAGGCGCAACGCCCGCGGAAATTGTCTTCACCGGTTGCGCCACCGAAGCCAACAACCTGGCACTGCTGGGCGTCGCGCGGGCGGCGCTTCCCGGCGGACGCAAATTATTGGTGACGTCCGCCATCGAGCATCCCTCCGTGCTGCAACCGATGCGCCATCTGGCACGGCAAGGCTGCTCCTTAACCGAACTGGCGGTGGATGCGGCCGGCAGGGTGCAAATGGATCGCGCAGCGCACGCCATCACCCCGGAGGTGGCGCTGGTGTCGGTGATGCTGGCCAACAACGAGACCGGCAGCCTGCAAGCCGTGCGCGCGATCGCCGATCTCGCCCATGCCGCGGGTGCGTTGATGCATGTGGATGCGGCCCAGGCCGTCGGCAAGGTGGCGGTGGACGTGAATGCGCTGGGCGCCGACCTGTTGACCCTGGCCGGCCACAAGTTTTACGCGCCCAAGGGCGTGGGGGCGCTGTACGTGCGAGCGGGCGTCGCCCTTGGGCCGATCCAGTACGGTGCCGGCCACGAACACGGCCTGCGTCCCGGCACCGAGAACGTGCCGCATATCGTCGCCCTGGGCGCGGCAGCGCGGCTGGCGGGGGACACGCTGACGCCGGACGCCGCACGCATGGCAGCGCTGCGCGATCGCCTGCACGGGCGGCTCGCCGCCGCCATTCCCGGCCTGCAGCTCAACGGCCACCCGATCGAACGCCTCCCCAACACGCTCAACCTCTCCTTCCCTGCTGTAGCGGGTTGGCAACTGCTGGCCGCCGCCCCTGCCGTGGCCGCGTCCACCGGCTCTGCCTGCCATGCCGGCGAGCATGCGGCAAGCGGCGTGCTCGCGGCGATGGGGCTGACACGGGAAGCGGCTGCGGGTGCGGTGCGTCTGTCTCTGGGCCGGTTCACGACCGAGAGCGAAGTCGACAGGGCGGCAGAAGCATTAATCGGCGCCTGGAAGTCGCTGACGGCATGAACCCCGCCGACTACGATGCCTGGTACCACACTCCGCGCGGGCGCTGGATCGGCGAAACCGAATACGCGCTGGCCGCGCGGTGTCTCGCACCGAAGCGGGGCGACAGCCTGCTCGACGTCGGTTGCGGCACCGGCTGGTTCACCCGCCGCGCCGCGGCGGACGATCTTGTCGCCACCGGACTCGACCCCAATTCCGTCTGGCTGGATTACGCGCGCGCCCACAGCAGCCCGGGATTGAGTTGGGTGGAGGGCGATGCGCGCGCGCTGCCCTTTGCCGACGCCTGCTTCGATCACGTGTTGTCCATCGCGGCGCTGTGTTTTGTCGACGACGAGCGGCAGGCCGTGGCCGAGGCCGTGCGGGTAACGCGCCGCCGCTTCGCCATCGGCTGGCTCAATCGCGCCAGCCTGCTGTACTGGCAAAAAGGCCGGCACGGCGGCAGCGGCGCCTATCGCGGCGCACGCTGGCATAGCGCACGCGGGGTGCGCGCGCTGTTCTCGGGCTTGCCGGTGAAAAACCTGAAGCTGCGTTCGGCCATTTATCTGCCTTCAGGATCCGGCCGGGCCACCTGGGTGGAGCGAGGGGTGCCCGCCGTATTGCCATGGGGCGGAATGCTGCTGGTGTCAGGGGAAAAAACCTGAGTGGCCATGCATCAGGCCAATCTTTTTAGACGGGCGAGCGCATGGCTGCCAACTTCAACGACGGTCGGCGGTGTCGAAGGTGAGCGAGGCCCAGAAGCTTTCCCAGTCCGCCTGGGTATCCGCCGGCGCCGGAATCATGTGGACGGCGGACAGCAGCCAGACATCGGCATGCGGCAGGACAAAGCGCGCGCGTCCCTGGGCATCGGTCCGCGCGAGCAGCTTGTTCTTGGGTTGCGTCTTCGAGAACGCCATCACCTGCACATCGGCGATGGGCCGGTTTTCGTACAGCAGCTGCACCTCCAGCGGCTGGTTGGGCTTGAGGCGGTAGAGGGGCGTCAGCGGCACCAGTTCCAGGCGCAGGCCGATCGGCCGCCGGGCGTCGAGGCCGCCGTCACGACTCCCGACCGCGATGAGCGACTTGGCGAAACGCGAGTAGATTTCGTGGGCGGGCTTGTCCTGTTCGCCGCGCTGCTTGCGAAACGCGCGGATCCCATTCAGCCCTTCCATGGCCAGGTAGTTTTCGAAGGTCTTGCCGTCCAGCTTCAGTTCGAAGGGCGTGCTCTGGTAGGCGATGAACATGAGCCCGCGCTCGGCCGGGATCAGGCGCGCGGCCGGATCGTCGCCGGGAATCCCGGATACGCTTTGCTTGCCTCGCGCGGTGACCGTGTCGAAGCGTACAAACGTCTCCGGCAGGTAGATCACGGCGTCGCCGCGAAACTCCTGGCCGACCCGCAGGTGAACGTCCAGCGGCTTGCCGATGGGCGGGCGGAAGTTCGCCGGCTCGATCCAGAATTCGTGCGCCGCGGCGGGCGCCGTCAGCCACAGCAGGGCGGCCAGCAGCCATCCGGATCGGCTACACTCGCGCCACCTGTTTGGGTTACTCATTGCGTGCGCCGCTTATCGGGATGATGGAATTTTTGCAGCATAACACCGCCCGCAACGCCGCCATTCGCGCCGCGTTCCGACTGCTGCTCGGGTGCCTGCTCGCAGTGCCGGCGGCAGCACACGAGATCCGCCCGGCCATCGTCGATGTGCATCTGCAAGCCGACGGAACATACCAGGTCAGCCTGCAGGTCAACATGGAGGCGCTGCTGGCCGGCGTGAGCCCGGCGCACAGCGACACCGACGAGTCGCCGAACGCGGCGCGCTACAACGACTTGCGCGCCTTGCTGGCCAGCGAACTGGAAGCGCGCATTCGCACCTTCTGGCCGCAATACCGTGACGGCGTTCGCCTGGAGTTCGATGGCGTGCGCGACGTGCCGGAGCTCGCAGCCGTCGACATTTCCGATCCCGGCGATCTGGCGCGCGCGCGGCTGACCACCCTGCAAATCACTGGCGGCATTCCGCCCGGCGCGAAGACCCTGCGCTGGACCTATGCACCCCAGTACGGCGGCAGCGTATTGCGCCTGCACCGGGCTGGGGAGAGCGAGATCGTCGCCGGCTGGGTGCGGGAGGGCGAGTCGAGTGCGGCGTACCCACTCGCCGGCGCCGTCGCCCGCGCCACCCGCACCGAGGTGTTCGCTCAATACCTCGTGCTCGGCTTCACGCACATCCTGCCCAAGGGCCTCGACCACATGCTGTTCGTGCTCGGCCTGTTCCTGCTGAGCACCCGGCTTTCGCCGCTGCTGTGGCAGGTTACGGCCTTCACGCTCGCCCATTCCATCACGCTGGCCTTGAGCGTGTATGGCGTGATCGCGCTGTCGCCGGCGATCGTCGAGCCGCTGATCGCCGCATCGATCGTGGCGGTGGCGGTGGAGAACCTGCTCACTTCACGTTTGCACGCGTGGCGGGTGGCCGTGGTGTTCGCGTTCGGCCTGCTGCACGGGCTTGGATTTGCCGGCGTGCTGACCGAGATCGGGCTGCCGCGCGAAGACTTCGTCACCGGCCTCGTCGCTTTCAACGTTGGCGTGGAAGGCGGACAGCTGGCGGTGATCGCGATCGCGTTCCTGGCAGTCGGACTTTGGTTCCGCAACCAACCCTGGTACCGCGCGCGCGTGGTGATCCCGGCATCGGCGCTGATCGCGCTCACCGGCCTGTACTGGATGGTGGAGCGTCTGCTTGGCTGAGGCGCTTTTGCCCATGGTAGACGGCCTTTTTGACCGTTTCCAAACCGCGCGCTTCGCAACCATGATTCTTCTTCACGATCGAGCCTGAAAAACCATGTTCAGGCAGTCCTGCGTCCTGGAACTGCGCAATGCCCTATCGACGGTCACGTGCTGGTGGAGGGCCTGCCGGGTGGAGCGCGCCGTGCCGGGGAGCGTGCCTTGGGGTGGACTGGTGCTGGTGTCAGGAGAAAAGGCCTGAGCCATCGCGCACCCGGCCCAGCCCGGACCGGTTGAAAGCTCAACCTGGGGACGTCCAGGTATGGCGCTCGCTCTGGGCGTTTTTCGTCCACGCGTACAGCGCGTCGTACATCACCATGCCGTGGCGCAGCATCTCATGGTCGTCGGCAAAGTTCTTCGACAGGCCGAGCGAGAGCGCGAGCAGGCCGGCGCACTGCGGGGCGAGATCGAGGCGGTCGGTGTCCGCACCGCGCACGATCACGGCGAGCTGCCGCAGCGCAGGATCCTTGAGGTCGTGCTTGTCCAGGAAGGCATCGAAGCTGCACAGTTCACCGCGATGGCCGTACTCCACGCCCGGGATGTCGTAGGGAATGGCGCCGGTTTCTTTTGCCATGCTCAGCACGTCGGCGGCAGGCACGTACAGAAACTCGGCCGTCGGGTCGATGAAGCGCGCGATCAGCCAGGGGCAGGCGATGCGGTCGATCTTGGGACGTTCGCGGGTGATCCACTTCATGGGCCGACGACCTCGCCGCCCGCCGCCTTCCAGCCCTCGATGCCGCCTTCGATGAAGCGGGCCTTGAGTCCCTTGCCTTGCAGGGCATCGACCACGCTGTTGGACACCGAGCCGCCGCGCGCGCAATAGAGCACGATGTCCTGGTCTTTCGGCAGGTTGTCGGCCCACTCGGCGAGTTGTTCCGGATTCTTCCATTGCGCGCCGGGCAGGTGCGCGGGCGCGGCGTCGCGGTCGGCGGCGCGGCGCACGTCGAGAATCAGCTTGCCGGCCAGTTCGTTTTTCAGGGTATCGGGTTTGATGGTGCGTTCCATGGTGTCAGGCTCCCAGTTTGGCGAAGGCGGCCTCGGCGGCCGTCCAGGAAAGGTTTTGCATGAAGGCGTCGACATAGGCGCCGGCCTTGGCGCCGAAGTCCATGTGGTAGCTGTGTTCGTACATGTCGAGCGCGATCAGCGGCGTGGCGCCGGCCAGGTTGTGGGCGTGGTCGGCACCCCAGGCGTTGACCAGGCGCCCGCGGCGCGGGCTCCAGGTGAGCAGGGTCCAGCCGGAGCCGCCGCCCTGCGCCTTGCCCATGGCGGCAAATTCGGCGCGCCAGGCGTCGAGCGAACCGAAGTCGCGCACGATGGCGGCCTTGAGCGCGCCAGCCGGGTCGCCACCTGAACCGCCCAGCGAGTCAAAGTAGACCTCGTGCAGGATCATGGAGCCGCTGGCGATCATCTCCTCGCGCTTGAGGCCGTTGATCTCGAACACCGGGGCGGCGGCCCAGTTCAATTCGGCCAGCTTCTGCTCGATGGCGTTGAGGCGCTTAACCGCGCCGCCGTAGTTGTTCTCCCAGTGGCTGACGATGAGTTTTTCGGACAGCCCGGACAGTTTTGCCGGGTCGCAGGACAGGGACTTCAGTTCATAGGGCATTGCTCACTCCTCAAACGATGTAGGTGTAGACGAGGCCGATGGCGGCGCTGGCGCCGATCACTTTCATGATGTCCATCTTGTATTTCCACAGCGCGATGAAGGCCGCCACGGACATCAGGGCGTAGAACCATTCGAATCCGCCCGAGAACGGTGCCGCCTCGGTGGCGCGCGGCCAGATCACGTGCCAGCCGAAGAACAGCGCGAGGTTGAGGATCACCCCCACCACGGCAGCGGTGATGCCGGTGAGCGGCGCGGTGAACTTGAGGTCGCCGTGGGTGGCTTCCACCAGCGGCGCGCCGGCCAGGATGAACAGGAACGACGGCAGGAAGGTGAAGAAGGTGGCGACGCTGGCGCCGGCGAAGCCGGCCAGGAACAGGGCGTCGGGGCCGAAGATCTCCTTGGTCCAGGCGCCGACGAAGCCAACGAAGGACACCACCATGATCAGCGGCCCCGGCGTGGTTTCGCCCAGCGCCAGGCCGTCGATCATCTGGGTGGCGGTTAGCCACTGGTAGTGTTCCACCCCCCCCTGGTAGACATAGGGCAGCACCGCATAGGCGCCGCCGAAGGTGACCAGCGCGGCCTTGGTGAAGAACACCCCCATGTCGTGCAGCGTGCCGGCGGGCAGCAGCAGCATGGCCGCGCCCCACAGCGCAACGAACAGGCCGGTCAGGATCAGCAGCCGGCCGAGCCGGAACTTCGTGTGGGCCGGCGGCGGCGTATCGTCGTCGATCAGCGCGGGACCATACGACTTGTCGCTGGCGCCGTGGCCGCCGCCCACCTTGAATTTGTCCGGCCAGACCTTGCCGCCGATGAAACCGAGCAGGCCTGCCGCCAGCACGATGTAGGGGAACGGGACATTCAGCGCAAAGATCGCGATGAAGGACGCGGCCGCCAGTGCCCAGAGGAGATTGTTCTTCAGTGCGCGCGAACCGATGCGCCAGGCGGCGAACACCACGATGGCCACCACCGCCGGCTTGATGCCGTTGAATACACCCTGCACGAAGGTGAGGTCGCCAAAGGCCAGATAAACGTAGGTCAGCGCCGCCAGGATGAACAGCGACGGCAGCACGAACAGTGTGCCGGCGACGATGCCGCCCCAGCTGCGATGTAGCATCCAGCCGATGTAGATGGCGAGCTGCTGCGCCTCGGGGCCGGGCAGCACCATGCAGTAGTTCAGCGCGTGCAGGAAGCGGCGCTCGGAAATCCAGCGGCGTTTCTCCACCAGCTCCTGGTGCATGATGGAAATCTGACCGGCGGGGCCGCCGAAGCTGATGAAGCCGAGCAGCAGCCAGTATCTGAAGGCCTCCCAGAAGCTGGGGTGGGCGGGACGTTCGGTCGGGGTGGTCAAGATGGCATCCTTGGTCATGTTACGGGTTGGAAAAAACTGCGTATAAATCGTCCAGCATCTGCCCGCCCTGCTTGAGCAAGGCGTCGTCATCCTGGACGCGCGCCTTCAGGCCTTTCAGCAGCATCTCGAATCCCGCTGCCTCGGGCACCGTGCCGCCCACGTCGAGCGCGTGGACGATGGCGCCGATGCGCATCAGAGCGGCGTCGTCCTCCAGTCCGAAACTCGCCAGCAGGGTTTCGAAGGTGACGCGATGACCAATATGGGTGAAGCGCGCGCCGTCGAAATCGAATCCCAGCGCATTAGCCGGGCAGTCCTCGACACGTTCCAGCCAGACGAAGCGCGCTTTGCGGTCGATGAAGCGGCGGATCAGCCAGGCCGACGCCAGCCGGTCGACCCACAAGTCCTGCCGGGTGGCCCAGGTCCGCTTCTGGAAGTCTACGAGGGCGAGGCGCTCGGGCTGTCCGTCCTGGAAATGCGGCTCGTTGGGGGCGAGCCGCGACGCCAGCGCGGCTTCCAGCGTCAGCAGCCGCGCTTCCGCCTCGAGTTTGCCGGCGCCCGGGAAATAGTCCTGCTCGACCAGGGTTTCGTAGCGGCGTCGCAAGGCCTTCAGGGATTTGCTGGCGGTCGCGGTCTTCTCGGCCAGCGGGTCGACGTCTGCCAGCTCGGTCAGCAGCTCGACGTATTCCGCGCGCCGGTCGAACATGTCTCTGAACGCGGCCGACTGCTCGTTGTCAGCGTCCAGCCTGAGCAGCCAGGCGGTCCCGCCGGCCTCGCGGGTTTCGTTGGCCAGTTCATCCAGTCCTTTGCGGGTTGCATCGGTTTCCGGCAACAGCCAGACTCCGTCACGCAACGCCGCGCACCCCAGGCCTTTCAGGCCGCGCCAGATGCGCATGCGCGCCGTGGCGTTCTGCGTGGGCAGGCTTAGGACGATCAGTATCCATGTAACCATCTCTACATTCATGTAGTAAGTGTTACAAATTATTTGATAGGCTGTCAATGGACGAATGATTCATGCCATTGGGTCTTAGCAACCATTGCCCATTTTTTGCGGGTTGATTAACGTTTACTTCTCTCGGTGACTGGAACTGTCATGTCGAACCAAACTCGCATCCTTGAATTGCGTCAGGCCCTGTCAGGCGTCATTGTCGGCCAGGACACGCTGCTCGACCGTTTAGTGATCGGCCTGCTCGCCGACGGCCACGTGCTGGTGGAGGGCCTGCCGGGACTGGCCAAGACGACTGCGGTGAAGACGCTTGCCGCCGCCATCCACGGCAGCTTCCGCCGCATCCAGTTCACCCCCGACCTGCTGCCGGGCGACCTCACCGGCACCGATGTCTATCACGAGGGCCAGTTCGAATTCATCGAAGGCCCGCTGTTCCACGAAATCATCCTCGCCGACGAGATTAACCGCGCCCCCGCCAAGGTGCAGGCCGCGCTGCTGGAGGCGATGCAGGAGCACCAGATCACGGTGGGCGGGGTGACGCGTCCGCTGCCGCCGCTGTTCATGGTGATGGCGACGCAGAATCCGCTCGAGCAGGCCGGCACCTATCCGCTGCCGGAAGCGCAGCTCGACCGCTTCCTGCTGCACGTCTCGCTGGATTACCCCAGCGACGCCGAAGAACTCGACATCCTGCGTCGCGACCGCGCGCATGCAAGCGCCGGTCATGTTCCGCTGACGGCGGTGATCGACACCGCTACCGTGCTGGCGGCGCGCGAGGAAGTGCAGAAGGTGCATGTGTCGGAGGACGTCGAGCGCTACATCGTCGCCCTGGTGCGCGCCACCCGCACGCCCGGCGAATGGCGCGCCGACTGGGCGAAGGCCGTCGACGTGGGCGCCAGTCCGCGCGCCTCGCTCGCCCTGCTGCACGCGTCGGCAGCCGCGGCCTACCTGCGCGGCCGCGACTACGTGACGCCGGACGACGTGCGCGAACTGGCCGCCGATTGCCTGCGTCACCGCATCACGCTGAGTCTCGACGCGCGCCTGCAAAAACTCGACCGCGACGCCTTCATTGCAGGCCTGCTTGAGGCCGTTCCCGCGCCGTGAGACTGGCGCATCTGAAGTCCTGGCTGCGACGGTCTGCGCAGCCCGATGCCGCGGCGTCGGTCCACCCGCCGCTGATCGCGGCCGACGAGATCGCCGGGCTCGCCGCGCAGGCCAGCCTTCTGGCGACCCTGCCGGTGCGCGAGGTGCACGATCACCATGCCGGCGACTGGGCCTCGCGCTGGCTGGGGCGCGGCCTGGATTTCGAGGAATCACGCTTGTACAGCCCGGGCGACGACATTCGCGACATGGACTGGCGCACCACCGCGCGCACCGGTCGTCCCCACCTCAAGATCTATCGCGAGGAGCGCCAGCCGATGGTGCATTTGGTGGTGGACCGCGGCGCCACCATGCGCTTCGGCACGCGACGCCGGCTCAAGGTCACCCAGGCGGCGCGGGTGGCTGCGGTGCTGGCGTTCGCCACCGCCGGGCGCAGCGGCGTGATCGGCGCCACCTTGTGGAACGCGCAGGATGAAACCCTGCCCGCGCGCCATGGCCGGCTGGCGGCGCTCGAACTGATCCAGCAGGCGGCCGCGCCATGCCCGCCGCTGGCCGATCCCGCCCCGACCGAATGCCTCCACCATGCCGACCGGCTTGCCGCGCTGGATGCGAACCTGCCGCGCGGCGCGCGGGTGGTGCTGATCAGCGATTTCGCCTGGCTGACCGAGGAACTCGTGACGCCGCTGGCGCGGCTGGCCGCGCGCTGCGACGTCTGGGCGATCCAGATCGTCGACCCGGCCGAGCGCGCCCTGCCCGAGATGGGGCTGGTGCGGTTTCACGACATGGCGAGCGGCCAGCGGGTGTGGCTCGACACCGGCGAGACCGCGGTGCGCGGCGCTGTCCGCAGCGCGTTCGCCGATCATCTGGCGGCGCAGGCTGTGCGCCTGGCGCGTGCCGGGGTGCGCCATCAGCAGGTGGACAGTGCGGCTGACGATCTGGCCGCGCTGCTGATCCATGGCTGACCCGCGCACCGAACTCGCCGACATCATCGTGCCGGCCGCGCCTGAAATCGTGGCGACCGGTAGCAACCCGCTGCTGT
>JAABQU010000237.1 GCA_011391285.1 Thiobacillus sp. | reverse complement strand
GGAGGGCGAGTCGCATCTGGATGCGGTGACCGCCGTGTCGGGGAGTGGGCCGGCCTATGTGTTTTACTGCATCGAGTCGCTGGAAGCCGCGGCGGTGGCGCAGGGCCTCACCTCGGCCGCGGCACGCCAGTTGGCGCTGCAGACGTTTTTTGGTGCAGCCAAGCTGGCGCTGGAATCCGGTGAAGAGCCCGCCGTGCTACGGCAGCGCGTCACGTCCAAGGGGGGCACCACCGAGCGCGGCATTGCCGCGCTGGAAGCCGCCGGAGTCAAACAGGCTATCGGTCAGGCGGTGGAGGCCGCCAGCCTCCGCAGCGCGGAACTGGGCGATGAGCTGGGTCGCCTGGCATGATCGAAGGCGCGCTGAAGTTCCTCATCCAGACGCTCGGCAATCTGTTCGTCATTGCGGTGCTGCTGCGCTTCATGATGCAGCTGTTCCGGGTGCCGTTCCGCAACCCGTTTGCGCAATTCATCGTCGGCATCACCGATTTCGCGGTGAAACCGCTGCGCCGGGTGGTGCCAGGCCTGTTCGGCCTCGACTGGGCCTGCCTGGTCCTGGCCTGGCTGGTCGAACTGGTGGTGGTGACGTCCGGCTACTGGCTGGACGGCTTTCCGTTCGCACTGGCGGGTGGCAAGGTTTGGCCGGTGATGCTGGGCCTGGCGGTAGTGAAGCTGCTCAGCCTGGCGATATACATGATCATCGGCCTGACGCTGGTGCGCGCGGTGTTGTCGTGGGTCAACTCCAGCAATCCACTGATGCCGGTGGTTTACGAACTGTCCGAGCCGTTCCTGCGTCCGCTGCGGCGCATCGTGCCCATGATCTCCAATGTCGACCTGACACCGCTGGTGCTGTTCATTCTGTGCCAATTGGTGCTGATGGTGCCGGTGCTGGCATTGGAGCGCGCGCTGATTGGCTCCCTGTAAACCTCCCGTCTGGGCGCGCCGTGACGGCGCCGACTGGCTGCTGGAACTGCATGTGCAGCCGGGGGCAAAAACCACTGAAGCGGTAGGGGAGCATGGCGCCAGGCTGAAACTAAAGATTTCTGCACCGCCTGTCGATAACAAGGCGAATGCGCATCTGCTGGCCTGGCTGGCTGTGGTAATGGGGGTGCCGAAGTCCGCAGTGCGACTGGTTCGCGGCGAGACCTCGCGGCAGAAAACTGTGGCGGTGTCAGGGGTCGAGACACCTTGGCTTGATATCGAGAAAAACAGAAAAACATGAGCATCCACCTGGAACAGGAAGTCGCCGTCTTCAGCGAACGCCGCATGCGGCTGGCAACGGCCATCACCGACTATGCTGACTGGCTCGACCGCCAGCATGGCATCGACGCCGAGCGCACCCTGCGGCTGGCCGATACCGCATCCAGCCTGCGCCAGGACAAGCTGTTGGTGGCCTTCGTTGCCGAGTTCTCGCGCGGCAAGACCGAACTCATCAACGCCCTGTTTTTTGCCGACCAGGGACAGCGCCTGCTGCCTTCCGATGCCGGCCGCACCACCATGTGCCCGACCGAGCTTTTTTCCAGCCAGGACGAGGCGCCCAGCCTCAGTCTGCTGCCGATCGAAACACGCCGCCGCGACGATTCGCTGGCGCGACTCAAACACATGCCGATCGAGTGGGTCCGGGTGCAGCTTGACCCGGCCGATCCGCGCCAATTGCAGGACAGCCTGAAAAAGCTGACTGATACCAAGCTGATGGCGGCAGCGGATGCCATCGAGCTGGGACTGTGGGATGCCGAGGATGCCAGCGAGCGCCACCAGTTGCGCCCGGACGGCACGGTCGAGGTGCCGGCCTGGCGCTACGCCATGGTCAACTACCCCCATCCGCTGCTGCAGGCCGGCCTGACGGTTCTTGACACCCCGGGTCTCAACGCGCTGGGGGCCGAACCAGAATTGACCCTGTCGGTCATTCCCAACGCACATGCGGTGATGTACCTGCTGGCGACCGATACCGGGGTGACGCGCTCAGATCTGGAAATCTGGCAGAAGCATGTGCATCGCCATGCGAATTACCACGTTGCGGTGCTGAACAAGATCGACATGCTGTGGGACGATCTCAAGAGCGATGCCGAGGTTCAGGCCACCATCGAGCGCCAGGCCGAAGAAACGGCGCGCGTGCTGAAGTTGCCTCGCAGCCGGGTCTTCACCGTGTCGGCGCAGAAAGCGCTGGCCGCGACCATTTTCGGCGATGCCGCCTTGCGCGTGCGTTCAGGCATCGAATCGCTTGAATACCTGCTGGCGCACCAGGTGATTCCGGCGCGGCGCGACATGCTCTATACGGCAGTCAGCAACCAGGTGAATGCCATGCTCGACGAGAGTCGGCTGGATCTGGCCGCGCGCATGAAGCGCAGCAGCGACGAACTGATCCAGCTCAGCCAACTGTCGGGCAAGAACCGCGAACTGATCGAACAGACGCGCGCCAGCCTGCAAAAGGAAAAAGACAGCTACGACGCCACGGCCGACCAGTTCCGGGCGACCCGGAAAATGGTGCAGAAGCAGGGCGAGCACCTGCTTTCCCAGTTGTCGGAGGACACGCTGGGCGTCATTTGCAAGGCCGGACGCGCGGCAATGGAATCCAGTCTGACCACGCGGGGGCTTACCAGCGGCATCCGCCAGTTGAGCGAACAGATGGTGACCCGGCTCCAGTCCGCGAGCCAGCAGGCCGACAACATGCTGGATGCGCTGGATCAGGCCTATACGCGTTTTCACCGCCAGCACCATCTGCCAAAAATGCAGGTGCCAAGACTCGATCTGGGCGCTTATCGCAATCGGCTGGAAGCGCTGACGCGCGAAACCGAGGCCTTCTGCAAGGATCCGGCCAACCTGATGCTGGAGAAGCGCTTCATGATCCGGCGTTTTTATGCCGGCCTGGCAGAAGAGGCGCGCAAGGCGTTCACTTTGGCGCGGTCGGAGGCCGAGCGCTGGTTGCGTATCGCGCTCGATCCCGTGATGACGCGCATTCGCGAGCACAAGCAGTATCTCGACACCCGGCTGGCCAGTCTGCAGCGCATACTGGAAAACATGGGCACCCTGCAGAATCGCATGGCCCAGATCAAGCAGGAGATCGGCACGCTCCGCAGCGACAAGGTGGAACTGGTGCGTATTGCCGGCGAACTGGCCGCCTAGCGGGTTTTAGCCGTTCAGTCGACTCAGCAGCTGAACCGTTTTCTCCGGGTCGGTGTTCTTCAACAGCCGCTGTGTGGCTGTCGTCAGTTCATCCAGATGTGACCTCAGCACCTGCTGCTTGACCTGAAGCAGGCTCGCCGGCTGCATCGAAAATGTCCGCAGCCCCAATCCCAGCAGCAGCCGCGTCAACATCGGGTCGCCCGCCATTTCCCCGCATACCGAAACCGGCTTGCCTGCCTTGGCGCCGGCGCGCAGGGTGTGCTGCACGAGGCCGAGCACGGCCGGGTGCATGGGGTCGTACAGATGCGCCACGCTGTCGTCGGCGCGATCGATTGCCAGCGTGTACTGGATCAGGTCGTTGGTGCCGATCGACAGGAAATCCAGCTGCTCGGCAAAGAAGGCGGCTGACAGCGCGGCGGCGGGGACTTCGATCATGCCGCCGACCTGGATGCCTTCGTCGAATCTCAGGCCATCCTTGCGCAGCGACTCCTTGGCTTCGTCGATGCGCTGCAGGGTTTGCCGCAACTCCGTGAAACTTACCAGCATGGGAATGAGGATGCGTACCTGGCCATGGATCGAGGCCCGCAGAATTGCGCGCAACTGGGTGAGGAACAGGCCGGGTTCGGCCAGGCATAGCCGGATTGCGCGCAGGCCGAGCGCCGGGTTGTCGGCCACGGTGTGGCCCCACGGCGCCTGCTTGTCGGCGCCCAGGTCGAGCGTGCGGATGGTGACGGGCTTGCCGTCCAGCGCCGTGGCCACGGCCCTGTAGGATTCGTACTGCTCGTCCTCGGTCGGCAGGTCGTTGCGGTTGAGGAACAGGAATTCGCTGCGGAACAGGCCGATGCCGTGCGCGCCTGCCGCCTTTACCGCGTCGATGTCGGAAAGCAATTCGATGTTGGCCATCAGTTCGATCGGGGTGCCGTCGAGCGTCGCAGACTTGCTGGTTTTCAGCCGCTTCAGCTTGTCGGTGTCGATTCGCCACTGGTTCTGCCGCAGCCGGTATTCGGCCAGCACCGACTCGTCCGGATTGACGATTACCACGCCGTCGCGGCCATCGACGATCAGGAGATCGTGGTCGCGAATCAGGCCACGCGCGTTGTGCAACGCCATCACCGACGGCATCGCCATGCTGCGCGCCAGAATCGCGGTGTGCGAGGTGGTGCCGCCGAGGTCGGTGATGAAGGCGGCGAAATGCACGTTTTTGAACACGACCATATCGGCCGGAGACAGTTCGTGCGCCACCAGGATGCGTTCGACGTCGAAGTTGACATCCAGCGGCAGGTGGCTGGGGTGGCCGGTGAGCGCCTTCAGCACACGCTGTACCACCTGCACCACGTCTTCCTGGCGGCTTCGCAGATAGGCGTCGTCGATTTCCTCGAAGCGCGCCACCAGCGCTTCCATCTGCTGCGCCAGTGCCCACTCGGCATTGCACTGGGTTTCGCGGATCAGGCGCTTGGGTTCCTCGGCGATCATCGAATCGCCGAGGAACATCAGGTGCATGTCGAGAAAGGCCGACAGCTCGGCCGGGGCGCCTGGCGGAATGTGGGTGCGCAGGATTTCGAGCTCGGCCCGGCTGGTGAGGATGGCTTCGTCGAAACGCGCCAGTTCCTCATCGATGTACTTGCGGTCGAGCATGTACTGCGGCACCTCGACCCGCGCGCTGGAAGCGAGGTGCGCGTAGCCGATGGCGATGCCGCCGGAAACGCCGATGCCGTGCAGCGAGAAGCTCATGCGAGTTCCTCGCCGAAACCGCTCGAAATCAAATCGGCCAATGCATCCATCGCTTCCACCTCGTCCTCGCCTTCGGTTTCCAGGGTGACGCTACAGCCCTTGGCGGCGGCCAGCATCATCACGCCCATGATGCTTTTTGCATTGACGCGGCGGCCGTTGCGCGACATGAATACCTTGCTCTTGAAACTGGAAGCCAGCTGGGTCAGGCGGGCCGACGGGCGCGCGTGCAACCCCAGCTTGTTGACGATTTCAACGTCCCGTTGCTGCATGGCACATGGTCTCGGAAATATGGTTGATGCTGTTGCGCCCGCCCTCGACGATGCGCTCGATGAGTTGCGGCAGTGGCAGCGAATCGCGATAGTTCAGCGCCTTCAGCAGCATCGGCAGGTTGACGCCGGTGATGGCCTCGACGCGCGCCGGCTCGAGCACACGGCACAGGGTGTTGCTGGGGGTGGCGCCGTAGACGTCGGTCAGCACCAGGATGCCAGCGCCTTCGTCCAGTTCGTCCAGCCGTTTCTGCAGGGCCTGTTGCCGTTCATCCGGGTCGGCGTGACCCTTGAAGTCGAGCGTGGCGAGCCCGCTCGGACGCTGGCCCAGCACGTGGGTGGCGCACTCGACCAGGCTGTCGGCAAGCGAACCGTGGGCGACGATGAGGATGCCTATCATTGCGGAAATGTCAGACCAAAAGCAGCATTCTAACGCGCATGAATGCGCGTTTCCCTCTGATGGAACCTCTAGCCATGCGACTAAGCCCGCGAGCGGGCAAGTCGCTGGTTATCCCCAACCCGCTCCCTCAAGGGGAGAGGGAGCGAGCGTGTTGCCCAAACCGCTCAACGAAGCCGGACCTTCATCGCAGGGGAGACATGGATTTGCCCGCTGGAATCCACCGCCAGATAGTCGGTGATGCCAAGGCGCGCGGCCTGATCAGGCAGCCGTGCCGCACCGTCGATGAACAGCGGTTTCGACAGCGCGTCCGAGCGCGTGCCCGCCTGGTTGCCCGCAACCAGCACCGTCACCGATTGCATGCCGGATGCGGGGAAGCCGGTGCGAGGATCGATCAGATGGCTGTAGCGACGCCCGTCCGCCTCAAAAAAACGCTGGTAATCGCCTGAGGTGCCGATCGCTTCGCCGTCACGCAAATCGAGCGTCGCCAGCGTGCCCGGCTTTCGCGGATGCTGGATACCGACGCGCCACGGGCGCTCACCGTGTGCACCCAGCGCAATCACGTTGCCGCCGATGTTCACTAGCGCGTTCTCGATGCCGTGCGCTTGCAGCAGGGCTACCGCGTCGTCGAGCGCGCGCCCCTTGGCGTAGCCGCCGAGGTCGAGGCGCACCGCCGGGTTAAGGCTGGTAATCGTGTTGCCATCGATGATGAGATCGGTCATGCGGGGGCGTTTTGCCAGCCAGCCTGCGATGGCGCTGTCGTCTGGCACGCGCGTCGGCGGCATGTCGGCGTGAAAGCCCCACAGCGCGACCAGGCCGCCGATGGCCGGGTTGAACAGCTCGTTTGACCGGATCGAAAGCCTCTGTGCATCGCGCAGCATTGCCGCGAGCCCGGGGTGAACCATCGTCGGCTTGTCCTGGGCCAGCGCAGCATTGAGTTTCGACAGTTCGCTCGGCTGCCATGCATGCAGGGTGCGGTGCAGTTCGTCGAAGCGCACCAGCACCGCGGCGGCGGCCTGGCTGGCCTGCGCTTCAGGCACTCCGTATATGCTGATCTCGACCAGGGTGCCGAACACATAGGCCTGCTGCTGGTGCGTGGGGGGCGGGCTGCAGGCGGCCAGTGACCACAGCAGCAAAAACCACAGGGCGTATCGCGTGGATCTCATGCGCGAACGTGCGTCAAGGGCGAGGCGGGGTTGAACAGGCACGCTCGATCACGGCAATGAATTGAGCCGCCACATCGTGTCCCGTCTGCGCGGCGATTTCCTGGAAGCCGGTGGGGCTGGTGACGTTGATCTCGGTGAGGCAATCGCCGATGACGTCGAGGCCGGCGAGAAAGATGCCGTTGGTCTGGGCCCACGGCGCGAGGGTCTCGGCGATTTCGCGATCGCGTGCAGTCAAGGCCTGCGCGCGGGCAGTGCCGCCCGCGGCAAGGTTGCCGCGCGTCTCGCCCGCCTGGGGAATGCGTGCCAGCGCCCACGGCACCACGTCGCCGTCGATCAGCAGGATGCGCTTGTCGCCGTCCTTGATCGCAGGCAGGTAACGCTGCGCCATGATGGCGCGGCGGCCATGCCGGGTCAGCGTCTCCAGGATGGCATTGCGGTTGGGGTCGGCAAGCGTCAGGCGGAAGATACCGGACCCGCCCATTTCGGTGAGTGGCTTCACGATGATGTCCTGATGGCCGGCGAGAAAGCCGCCGATTTCCATCGCATCGGCGGAAACCAGGGTGGGGGGGGTGAACTGCGGAAAATTCAGGATCGCCAGCTTCTCGTTGAAATCGCGCAAGGCGGCCGGGCGGTTCAGCACCCGCGCACCGTTCTGTTCGGCGATGCCGAGCAGCTGGGTGGCGAGCAGGTAATCCGTGTCCACCGGCGGGTCGGTGCGCATCACCACGGCGTCGAAATCCTTCAGCGCATGCGTACCGGTGGCGGTGATGCGAACCCAGTCATCGTCGGCCCGGATCTCGAGCGCGTCGCAGGCGGCGCGGGCGATGCCGTCCTGTACCTGCAACCGGCGCGTCTCGGTTGCGAACACCGCATGGCCGTGCGCGACCGCCGCGCGCATCATCGCCACCGAGCTGTCCTTGTAGGCTTTGAGGCTAGCCAGCGGGTCGACGACGAACAGCAGCTTCATGCGACGGCTTGTTCTTGCGTTTCGTGGAGCGCCTCGTCGAGCTCGATCGAGGCCGCCAGCATGGCCAGCCGCGCGATCACGCCATAGGCGTAGAAGCGGTTGGGGCTGGCGTCGGGGTTGGCGCTGCGGTCGGGCATCACGCAGGTGTCGTCGAACGCCAGCGGCACGAAGTGCATGCCGGGGCTGTTGAGGTTTTCGTCCGAGCCGCGGCCGGTATGCACGCGGTAGAAGCCGCCGACGACGAAGTTGTCGAGCATGTAGACCACCGGTTCGGCGACTGCGCCATTGATGCTCTCGAAGGTGTAGACGCCTTCCTGGATCAGCACTTCGCTGACTTCAATGCCTTCCTTGCCGACTGCCATCTTGTTGCGCTGCTTGCGGTTGAGTTCGCGCACGTCGTCTGCCGACTTCACCGTCATGATGCCCATGCCGTAGGTGCCGGCGTCGGCCTTGACGATGACGAAGGGCGGCTGGTCGATTCCGTACTCATCGTATTTGACGCGGATCTTCCCGAGCATGGCGTCGACTTTCTCGGCCAGACAGTCTTCGCCCTGGCGCGCCTGGAAGTCGATCTGGCCGCACTGGTTGAAGTAGGGGTCGATCAGCCAGGGGTCGATGCCGATCAGTTGCGCGAATTCGTCGGCGACATGCTGGTAGGCGGAAAAGTGGCGCGACTTGCGGCGCGTCGCCCAGCCGGCGTGCAGCGGCGGCATGATGTTCTGCTCGATGCCTTTGAGAATGTCCGGCACCCCGGCCGACAGGTCGTTGTTGAGCAGCACCGCACAGGGATCGAAGCCTTCCAGCCCGATGCGGTCACCCGTGCGCACCAAGGGTTCGAGCGTAAGACGACCGCCGGCAGGCAACTCCAGCGTGGTCGGCTGGGTGATCTCAGGGATCAGCGTGCCGATGCGAACGATGAGTCCGGTCTGGCGCAGGATGTGCGCGAGCACCGCGACGTTCTGCAGATAGAAGGTGTTGCGCGTATGGCTTTCCGGAATCAGTAGCAGGCGCTGGGCGTAGGGGCAAATTTTTTCCACCGCGCCCATCGCCGCGTGAATCGACAGCGACATGAAGGCGGGGTTGAGATTGTTGAATCCACCCGGAAACAGGTTGGTGTCGACCGGCGCCAGCTTGAAGCCCGCATTGCGGATGTCCACCGACGTGTAGAACGGCGCGGACTGGTCCTTCCACTGCTGGCGGAACCAGTGCTCGATGGTCGGCTGCGCGTCGAGCAGACGCTTTTCCAGTTCCAGCAGCGGGCCGGTGAGTGCGGTGGTGAGGTAAGGGACCATAGAATAGGCGGACTCAAGAGTTAACTTATTTTAGGCCAAGCCGGATGTTTGACATTGTTTTATATCAGCCCGAGATCCCGCCCAACACCGGCAACCTGATTCGCCTGGCGGCTAACACCGGCTGCCGCTTGCATCTGGTGGAACCGCTGGGATTCGACCTGTCCGACAAGCAGGTGGCGCGCGCCGGGCTGGATTATCACGACATGGCCTGCGTGCGGGTTCATCCGGACTGGACCGCGGTGCAGGCCGCGCTGCCCGGCAGGCGCTGGTTCGCGCTCACCACCAAGGGCAGCCACAACTACGCCACGGTTGCATTCCAGGCCGACGACGTGTTGGTGTTCGGCCCCGAATCCCGTGGCTTGGCGCCCGAGGTGCTGGCGCAGTTCGACCCGGCGCATCGGCTGCGCTTGCCGATGCTGCCCGGCTCGCGCAGCATGAACCTGTCCAACGCCGTCAGCGTCGTCGTGTTCGAGGCCTGGCGTCAAATCGATTTTGCGGGAGGAAGCTGAATGACCGGACTCGAATGGCTGGAAGCGCTGAGTTATCTCGTCACCATCGTGGGTCTGCCGCTTGCGATCGGCGTGTTCATTTATGACCGGCGGCGTGACCGCCAGACCGACGAGGAAGAAATCTTCCTGCGCTTGTCCGATGAATACGCCGACTTCATGCGGCTGGTCATCGATAACGCCGACCTGAATTTACTGTCGCCCGCGGCGAAAGGTGAACTGAGCGCAGACCAGCAGGAACGCAAGCATGCGCTGTTCGCCATCCTGGTCAGCCTGTTCGAGCGCGCCTACGTGCTGGTGTACGAAGACGACATGAGCCGGCAGCAGGCGCGGCTGTGGCAGTCGTGGGAGGACTACATGCACGAGTGGTGCGCGCGCGAAGACTTTCGCGCGGCGCTGCCGGCCTTGATGCAGGGCGAAGACCCGGGATTTGTGTCAATGATCCAGCGCATCGCGGCGGCGAGCCAGGCGAACTGATCCGCACTTACGCAGGGGCAAACGTCTGCCCCTTTTTTGCGCGCGGCGCCCAGCACCTGATGTCATCAGCAAACCAGAAAACCCGCGCCAAGGGCAGCATCAATCGCGACGGCTGAGCTTTTTGTTTGGGGCGGGGTGAGGGCGTCGCGTCGAGCATTCAGGGCGCCGCCCCGATTGCTTCAGCCTGGCCTCAGAACTCGGTCTTGATTTCCCGGTTCAGCAAGGCATCGACCGCCTGGGCGGCGGGCAGCGCTTCGAACAGCATCTGGCAGACGGCGCGGGCGATGGGCATGTCGACGCCGATTTCGGCGGCGAGCGCGACCACTTCGCGCGCGGTGGTGACGCCTTCGGCGACGTGGCCGAGCTCGGCAAGAATGCTGTCGAGCTGCTGGCCGCGCGCGAGGCGCAGGCCGACCTGACGGTTGCGCGAGAGGTCGCCGGTGGTGGTCAGGATGAGGTCGCCGAGGCCGGACAATCCCATGAAGGTTTCGAAGTGGCCGCCCAAGCGGACGCCGAGGCGGGTCATTTCGGCCAGCCCCCGGGTGATGAGCGCGGCGCGCGCGTTGTGGCCGAGCTTGAGGCCGTCGCAGATGCCGGTGGCGATCGCCATGACATTCTTCAGCGCGCCGCCGATTTCGACGCCGATCACATCGTCGTGGGCGTAGATGCGCAGGCGCTGGACGGACAGGGTTTCAGCCAGATGCTGCGCCAGCGCGCTGTCGTGGGATGCCAGGGTGAGTGCGGTGGGAAAGCCCTGTGCCACTTCCTGGGCGAAGCTGGGGCCGGACAGCACGCCGGCTTGCGTGTGATGGGGCAGCAGTTCGGCAAGGAGCTGATGCGGCAACTTGCGGCTGCCGTGCTCGAAGCCCTTGCACACCCAGAGCAGCGGCGGAAGTTTGGCGTGCCGGGAGAGCGCTTCCAGCGTGGTACGCAGGCCGCTGGTCGGAACGGCAATGACGATGAGATCGGCCGCGTCGGTGACGCGATCGAAATCAGGATTGAAATGCAGGGTGTCGGGTAGCGGGCAGCCGGGTAGGTAGCGGGCGTTGACGCGTGCGGCGCGCATGGCGTCGAGTTCGGCCGCGTTGCGCCCCCACAGGGTCACATCAAGGTGCGGCGCCCAGTTTGCTGCCAGTGCCGTACCCCAGGCCCCGGCGCCCAGTACCGACAGTTTCATCGGCCCCACACCTCGTGTGCAGGGACCCAGCCAGTCAGCCCGTCGGCATGCTTGACCGGTAGCCAGCCATAGGCATCGATATTGCCGCTGACCTGCAGCAGGACGCCGCGCACGGCACGAAACGCGACCTCGGCGTCGGCGCGCGGTTGTTGCCGGATGACGCTGGAATCATTCTTGACCATGACGGTTCGGGCGCCGCCCAGCGCGGATTGCTCGATCCAGCTGAGGCGGCCGCTGTGGTCGCGTACCTTGACCCAGGCTCCGGCTTCGACAACGACTTCGAGCGGCAGGCCGCTGCCGGCAATGGCGACTTTGGCGGCGGTGGTCGATGGCGCGTCGTACAGCAGGGTGGTACGTGCCGTGCTGCGGTATTCCAGCGCGCTGGCGGGGTGCGCCAGCGCGATCAGCAGACCGGCGATGAAGAGCCTCAATTTCAATGCGTTTGCTCGGGAGCGGCCTGTTGCTGCTGCGCCTGCTGTTGCTGCAGGTACAGGGCTTCGAAATTGACCGGATTCAGCAGCAGCGGCGGGAAGCCGGCGCGGATCACCACGTCGGACACGGTTTCGCGCAGGTAGGGGAAGACGATGTTGGGGCAGCCGATGCCGAGCACCATCGGAATCTGCTCCTGCGGCACGTTCTGGATGCGGAAGATGCCGGCCTGGGTGCATTCGACCAGGAACATGGTTTTATCGCCGATCTTGGCGGTCACCGTGACGGTGATGCTGGTGTGGAACATGTCCTCGCTCAGCGCGTGGCTCTCGGTCGACATGTTGACGTCGATCTGCGGCGCTTCGCGTTCCAGGTAAATAGCAGGCGCGTTGGGCACTTCCAGCGACAGATCCTTGACGAAGAGTTTTTCGATATTGAATACGGGTTGTTGCGCTTCGGACATGGGGGCTCCCTGGACAAGAAAACCGGAGCCTAGGCTCCGGGAGTGGGGGTTATTTTACACGCGCTTATTGAATCCCTTGTGACGCAAGCCAGCGTTTCAGCGCATGGGCTTCCATCGCCCCCGAGGTGCGAGCGGCTTCCTGGCCGTTCCTGAACAGGATGAGGCTGGGAATGCCCTTGATGTGATGGCGCATCGACACCTGCGGATGCGCTTCGGTGTCGACCTTGGCGAAGCGCACGCGCGTGCCCATCTCGGCCGCCACCTGCTGGAATATCGGCGCCATCATCTTGCACGGGCCGCACCAGTCGGCCCAGAAATCGACCAGCACCGGCAGGCCGGCGCGGGCGATGAAACGGTCGAATGTGTCGGCGGTGAGATCAACCGGTTTGCCGGGCAGCAGCGGCGAACTGCATTTGCCGCATTTGGGCGCGTCGGCAAGGCGGTCGTCCGGCACGCGATTGACGGCAAGACAGTGGGGGCAGGCAAGTTCCATCGGGGTTTCCTTGAAGCGAAGGGATTCGTTTCAAGATGGGGCGACGCTTGAAGAATTCAAGCGCCTGCGTCAGGCATGCTCCAGCAGCGGAACCAGTTTGCCGGCGGCATCCAGCGCCGAGGTGTCGTCGAAACCCCCGACGTGGGTGTCGCCGATGAACACCTGCGGCACGGTGCGGCGGCCGCCGGAACGGGTGATCATTTCTTCCATCCGTGCCGGATCGAGGTCGATGCGGATCTTTTCGATATCGGTGACACCGCGGCTTTTGAGCAGCCGCTCGGCGGCGACGCAATAGGGACACACTGCGGTGCAATACATCACGACTTTGGCCATGGAACGTCCTTATTTCTGGGTGACGGGCAGGTTGGCGCGTTCCCACGCGATGATGCCACCTGCCTGGTTGTACACGGTGTCGAATCCGGCTTTTTTGAGCATGCCGCAGGCGCGCGCCGAGCGCTGGCCGCTACGGCAGGTGACGAGCACGGGCTTGCTTTTGAACTTGTCGAGTTCGTTGAGGCGGCCGGCCAGTTGTCCCAGGGGAATGTGCTTCGCCCTTGGAATGTGGCCGGCGGCAAATTCCTTGTCCTCGCGCACGTCGAGCACGAGGGCGTCATCGTTGTACAGCCGGGTGGCTTTCAGCGTGTCGGCCTGCTCCACGCCGGAAAGTCTGCCGCCGATGAAGGACCAGATGAGCATGGCGCCAGAAACCACAGCCAGCGACACCAGCATCCAGTTGTCCTGAAGGAATTGCATGTCCATAAATATCCCCGGCTTACAGGCCGCCCGGCTGGAAGCCGACCTTTTTCAGCATGATGTCCATCGGGCAGAAACGCGTGATGCCGGACTGGAACAGGTTGGCGCCGACGAAGGCGGTAAACCACAACCAGGAGATCTGGGTCATGTCGACCGTGCCGGAAAAATGCGCCAGCGCAAGCGACAGCATGATGAAGGATCCAGCAATGATACGGACGAGGCGTTCAACGGTCATGTTAAGACTCCCTAATTATTGAGACGGAAATTTGCGGAAATTGGCCGCGTAGTACAGCACCGGAATGACCACCAGCGTGAGCAGGGTGGAAACGAAGATGCCAAAGATCAAGGATACCGCGAGGCCGCTGAAAATGGGATCGTCGAGGATAAAGAATGCGCCCATCATGGCGGCCGCCCCGGTCAGCACGATCGGCTTGGCGCGGGTGGCGCCGGCCTGGATCACCGCTTCCTGGAAATCCATGCCGGCCGCAACCTGCTCGTTGATGAAGTCGACCAGCAGGATGGAGTTGCGCACGATGATGCCGGCCAGCGCGATCATGCCGATCATCGACGTGGCGGTGAACTGCGCTCCGAGCAGGGCGTGGCCAGGCATCACGCCGATGAGGGTGAGCGGGATGGGTGCCATGATGACGAGCGGGGTCAAATAGCTCTTGAACTGCGCCACCACCAGGATGTAGATGAGCATCAGTCCGAAGGCATAGGCCAGGCCCATGTCGCGGAAGGTTTCGTAGGTCACCTGCCATTCGCCATCCCACTTCAGGCTGAAACCGGCATAGGGATCGGTGGGCTGGCGGATGAAGGTTTCGGACAGAGTGCCGCCCTGTTCGAGCGGCATGTCCTTGAGCTCGTCACGCATGCTGAACAGGCCGTACAGCGGCGAATCCAGCTTGCCGCCGGTGTCGCCGAGCACGAACACGACGGGCAGCAGGTTCTTGTGATAGATGGTCTTTTCGCGCTCGCTCGGCATCACTTCGACCAGTTCGGACAATGGCACCAGATTGCCGTTGTTGCCGCGCACGGTGAGCTTCAGCAGTTCCTCGATGCGCGACTGGCGTTCCGGCGGCAGGGTGATGCGCACCGGAATTTCATATTTGGCGCCGCTGCCGTGGATGGGGGTGACATTTTCGCCATCCAGCCCCATCTTCATTGCGGCGACGATGTCTTTCTGCGCCACGCCTGCCACCGCCGCCTTGTTCTGCAGCACGCGCAGCACAAAGCGCTGGGCGTCGTCCTCCACCGTGTCGTCGATCGCCACGATGCCCTCCGTCTTCTCGAAGACCGCGCGCACCTGCTTGGCGACCTGCATCTGCGCGTCGTAATCGGGGCCGTAGATTTCGGCAACGATGGGCGACATCACCGGCGGGCCCGGCGGCACTTCGACCACCTTGACGTCGGCGCCATGCTTTTTCGCGACCGCCTCGACCAGCGGGCGGATCGCCTGCGCGATGTCGTGGCTCTTGCGGTCGCGCTCGTGCTTGTCGACCAGGTTCACCTGCAGGTCCCCGACCTCGGGGCCGGAACGCAGGTAATACTGTCGCACCAGGCCGTTGAAGTTGATCGGCGCCGCAGTGCCGGCATAGGCCTGATAGTCGGTGACTTCCGGCATCTGTGCGACCGCCGTGCCCATTTCCGACAGTACCTGGGCCGTTTTTTCCAGCGGTGTGCCAACCGGCAGGTCGACGATGATCTGGAATTCCGACTTGTTGTCGAACGGCAGCATTTTCATGATGACCAGCTGCACCACCGGCAGCGCGACCGACAGCAGGATGGCGATGCCGATGCCCAGCCACAGCTTGCGGCGCGCACCGTGGCCCTCGGTGCCGCGCAGGAATGGCGTCAGCCGGGTGCGGAAGAAGGCGGTGAGCTTGTTGTCGCCGCCTGTGTCGTGGGCACCGTGCGCAGTCTGCTTGATCAGCTTCAGCGCCAGCCAGGGCGTGATGATGAAGGCGATCGCCAGCGAAATCAGCATGCCGATCGAGGCATTGATCGGGATCGGGCTCATGTACGGGCCCATCAGGCCGGTGACGAAAGCCATCGGCAAGAGCGCGGCAATCACGGTGAAGGTGGCGAGGATGGTGGGGCCGCCGACCTCGTCGACCGCGCGCGGAATGATCGCTTCGAGGCCGTCGTGATCGATCCCCATGCGGCGGTGGATGTTCTCCACCACCACGATGGCGTCATCGACCAGGATGCCGATCGAGAAAATCAGCGCGAACAACGACACCCGGTTGAGCGTGAAACCCCAGGCCCACGAAGCGAACAGGGTGGCGGCCAGCGTCAGCATCACCGCCGCGCCGACGATCAGCGCCTCGCGTTTTCCGATGGCGAACAGCACCAGCAACACTACCGACGCCGTGGCGAAGATCAGTTTCTGAATCAGTTTCTTGGCCTTGTCATCCGCCGTGGCGCCGTAGTTGCGGGTGATGCTGACCTCGACCCCCTCGGGCAGCACGCTGCCATGCAGCGAGTTCACCCGCTCGATTACCTTCTCGGCGACGTCGACCGCGTTTTCGCCGGCTTTCTTGGAGATTGCCAGCGTCACCGCCGGGTAGGTCTGGCCCTGCTCGGCCTGGTGGGGACCGCCCGCGCCGGGAGCATGCCAGACGTAGCGCTGAGGCTGGTCGGGTCCGGCGACGACATTGGCGATATCGCTCATGTAGACCGGGCGGCCCTGAGCGACGCCGACCACCAGCTGTTTGACGTCGTTGGCTCCGCTGAGGAAGGTGCCGGTCTGGACCAGGATCTCCTGGTTGTTCGACACCAGCGTGCCGGACGGTTGTGCTGCGTTGGACACCTGAAGGGCATCGCGGATGTCCTGCGCCGAGATGCCGAACGCCGCCATGCGGTCGGGATCCATCAGCACCCGCACCGCGCGGCCGGGACCGCCGACGGTGGTGACCTCGCGGGTGCCGGCGATGCGCTTCAGTTCGATCTCGGCCGAATGCGCCACCTGTTCCAGTTCGAAGGCGCCCCGCGCCTCGTCGCGCGTCCACAGGGTGACGGTGACGATGGGCACGTCGTCGATGCCGAGCGGCTTGATGATGGGTTCGCCGACGCCGAGTTCGGGCGATACCCAGTCGCGGTTGGCTTGGATGGTGTCGTATAGGCGCACCAGTGCCTGCGTCCGGTCCTGCCCCACCAGGTACTGCACGGTCAGCACCGCCATGCCGGGTTTTGACACCGAATAGATATGCTCGATGCCGGCGATCTGCGACAGCACCTGCTCGGCCGGCGTAGCGACCAGCGATTCCACGTCCTTCGCCGAGGCACCCGGGAAGGGGATGAACACGTTGGCCATGGTCACGTTGATCTGCGGCTCTTCCTCACGCGGCGTGATCATGATGGCGAACAGGCCCAGCAACGCCGCGATCAGTGCGATCAGCGGGGTCAGTTGGGACGTGAGAAAAAAGCGGGCGGTGCGTCCGGAGAGTCCCATGCGTATCTCCGGTTATTTGGCGGGCTGGTTGGCGGCGCTTTTGGCGTAGATCCCGGCCTTCACCGGATCGAGCGCGATGACGTCGCCCGGGTTCAGGCCGGCCAGCACTTCCACCTGGCCGCGTCCGTTCGGCGTGCCCAGGCGGATCTGGCGCAGGCTCACCTTGTCCTTGTTCACCACGTACACCGCGGTGATTTCAGAACGGCGCACCACCGCGCTCGACGGGATGGTGAGCTTGCGCGCGCTGGCCACCGAGAAGTGCGCGCGGGCATACATGCCGGGGATGACGCCTTCCAGATCGGTCGGCAGGTCGATGCGCACCCTCACTGTGTGGGTGGCGGCATCCGCCGACGGCAGCACGGTGACGCCGGCGGCATCGATCCATTTGTTGAGCGAGGGGATTTCGACCGCGACGCGTGGCGAGGCCTTCACTTCGGCCAGCTTGTACTGCGGGATGTTGGCTATCACCCGCATATCCCTGGGGTCGAAACCGGTCATCAGCGGGGTGCCGGGCGCGACTGTTTCCCCCACCTCCACGTGGCGGGCGGCGACCACGCCGGAATACGGCGCGGTAATGACGGTGTAGCCACTGACTGCCGAGGTCTGGCCGGCGCCGGCGCGTGCTGCGCGTGCTGCGGCCTCGGCGGCATGGAACTCCGCGGTGGCGCGGTCTAGCGCGGCCTGGCTGATGAATTTCTGCTGGAAGAGTTGTTGCTGGCGCTCGTAGTTGGCGCGAGCGTTGGCCAGCGTGGCATCGGCCTGGGCCACTTGCGCCCGGCTGCCCGCGGCGGCGGACGAAAGTTCCTGCGCGGAGAGTCGGATGATGACTGTGCCGGCCTTGACGTAATCGCCGGCGTCGAAATTGACTGCCGAGACGCGTCCCGATACTTGCGCTGCAATGGTGGACTGTTTGACCGCCTCGACCGTGGCTTCGGTGGAGTAGCCGGTATCGGCCATCTGGTACTTGACCGGGGCCGTGTCGAAAGGCAGGGCCGCCCATGCAGGCGGCGCGGCGAGGATGATGCAGGCCAGAAAACGGGCGGGGTTCAGCACAGGTGCACCTCCAGAAAAACGTCTATTAGAGTATTCTAATTAACCATTTAATTCAAGTGCTTGTAATGAATTCGCGGCCGGGGTGAGCCACAAGCCGCGGCCAAAGTATGCATCACAATCGGACCGTGATCCATCCAGTACCCACGCGCATGCGGCCCCCCAAGCCGGAAAAACAAAGGCCCGGCCCGCTTGAGCGGAGCCGGGCCGGGGTGTCGCAACCCGAGGGACTATTTGGAAAAGCCGCAGAACACGTCGCGCATCATGCCAAGTAATTTGAGCGTGCGGGTGTCGCCCACGCGGTAGTAAACGCGGTTGGCATCCTTGCGGGTGCGCAGCACGCCCTTGTCGCGCAGGATGGCGAGATGCTGCGAAATGTTGCTTTGCGACGTGCCGACCTGGTCGACGATGTCCTGCACGCTGATTTCCTTGTCGCCCAGCACGCAGAGAATTTTCAGGCGCAGCGGATGCGACATGGCCTTCATGGCACGCGAGGCCTGCTCGATGTGCTCGTCCTTGTCCATGAGATCCAC
>JAABQU010000236.1 GCA_011391285.1 Thiobacillus sp. | reverse complement strand
TGTGTTCAGTGGGCATGTTGTCGGCCTTTTAAAAAAATCATCTTTAATTATATGTCTTGAATTGTGACGGTTACATGTACGACAGATTTCACCGGGTGCTGAAGGGCAGCGCATAACGCGCGCCGTCGATATCCAGGTACAGGGTCCAGTCGCGCCGTCCGCTGACGCATACGGGCAGAGTGACCTTCGAGGAAAACGTGCCCGCTTCGCCTGCCCGCAGGTCATAACGGTTGAAGCCCATGTCCATCCCTTTCATCTGGAATTCCGCACTGATGCGAATGGCGTCCGGCGCGCTGACGCGCAGTTCGAACACTTCCATCGGTACCGGCTGTTCTGAAAAATACACGTTCGCGGGCGCGCCGCGGTGGCTGAAAGCGCAGCCGGAAAGCGGATCGGCGCAATCAACGTTTATGGCCCCGGCCGGGCGTTTCAGCCAGTAGCCGGCCAGCGCGATCGCCGCCAGTGCGACCACCAGCAGCAACGGCGCCAGCACCCGCATGGGGTACGCCGCCAGACGCTCGCCCTGCGGGCGGTGCGTGGTTGTTGCCGATTTATCGGCTTTACAACCACGGTCTGCCCCTTGCGGGCGGTTTTGGCGCAGCACCCGCTTCATGTCCATGCACCCCGCAGCAGCGCCACCCCATGCGCGCCGTGCGACTGCGCCAGCGCCACGTCGTCGCGCCCCAGCCCGCCCAGGCCGTAGACCGGGATCGGGCTGGCGGCGGCGAGTGCGGAAAAGGTGTCCCAGCCGAGCGTGGCGGCACCCGGGTGGGTGAGCGTGGGCAGTACCGGCGACAGCAGCGCGAAATCGGCCTCGATCACGGCGGCGTGCGCCAGCTCGGCGGCATCGTGGCATGACACGCCTACCCAGGCGCAATCGGGACGCGCCGTCAGTTTGGCGGCGGCGGTCGAATCGAGGTGCACGCCGTCCGCGCCCACTGCGCACGCCAGTTCAAGATTGCCGTTGACCAGTACGCGTGCCCCGTGCAGATGGGCGCGGCGCACCGCCTCGTGCGCCAGTGCCAGCCGTGCGTCTTCCGGCAGCGTCTTGTCGCGCAGCTGGATCAGCCGCAGGCCGTTGTGCAGCGCGATGTCGAGGCGCGCGAGGAAGGAGTCGATGCCGAGCGACTCGGCGTGCGAGATCCCCAGCAGCGGCGGCAGCGACAAGGCCTTCAAAATCAGGAAATTGGCCGGCAAGAGCGGCGTCACCTCGACCGCGTCGGGCTGCTGCCAGGAAAACACCTGGCCCTCGTGCGGGTGCGGTTCGCCCTGCCAGTCGAACACGCGGAAGAAGTTGAGGCGTACCGTGGCGTGCGGGTATTCGAACACCCGGGTGATCCAGCGGCAGGCATGGCTGACGACGATGCCGAGTTCCTCGTGCAGCTCGCGCGCCAGCGCCGCTTCCAGCGATTCGCCCGGCTCCACCTTGCCGCCGGGAAATTCCCAGTAGCCCGCGTAGGCCTTGCCCGACGGCCGCTGCGCCAGCAGCACGCGGCCGTCGGGCTGGGTCAGCACCGCGGCGGCAACTTCAACGATGGTATCCGGGTTCATGGGCGTGCGCCGGCCCTGGTCGGCAGCGGGCCCTGTGCCTGTTCAGGTGCGGTATTCGGCATTGATCTTCACGTAGTCGTAGGAAAAATCGCAGGTCCACACGGTGGCATTCACGTTGCCGCGATTGAGCGCCACGCGCACCGTGATCTCGGCTTCCTGCATCACCGCCGCGCCCTGCGCCTCGGTGTAGCTGGCGGCGCGGCCGCCCTTCTCCGCCACCAGCACGTCGCCCAGATATACCTGCAACGTGTTGACATCGAGGTCCGTCACCCCCGCATAGCCGATGGCCGCGAGGATGCGGCCGAGGTTGGGGTCGCTGGCGAAGAACGCGGTCTTGACCAGCGGCGAGCGCGCGATGGCGTAGGCGATCTGCTTGCATTCGGCGTGGTCGCGCCCACCCTCGACCGCCACGGTGATGAACTTGGTCGCGCCCTCGCCGTCGCGCGCCATCGCCTGTGCCAGTTCGATGGCGACTTCGCTGATAGCGGTTTTAAGCGCGTTGTAGTCGGCGCTGGCAGCATTGCTGACTTCGGCGTTGCCGGCCTGCCCCGTGGCAATCAGGATGAAGCTGTCATTCGTGGACGTGTCGCCGTCGACGGTGACGCAGTTGAACGACACATCGGCCACCGCCTTCACCAGCTGCGGCAACAGGCCGGGGGCGATGGCCGCATCGGTCGCCACATATCCCAGCATGGTCGCCATGTTGGGATGAATCATGCCGGAGCCCTTGGCGATGCCGGTCACCGTCACCGATTTGCCGCCCACCAGCGCCTGGCGCGACGCGCCCTTGGCGACAATGTCGGTGGTCATGATCGCGTGTGCGGCCTCCGACCAGTGATCGGGTGCGAGATCGGCCTGTGCGGCGGGCAGCGCAGGCAGGATCTTGTCGACCGGCAGCGGCTCCAGGATCACCCCGGTGGAAAACGGCAGCACGGCCTCGGTCGCGCAGCCCATCAGCTGGGCCACGGCCTCGCAGGTTCGGCGCGCGCGGCGCAGACCCTCTTCTCCGGTGCCGGCGTTGGCGTTGCCGGTATTGATCACCAGTGCGCGGATGTCGTTGCCCGCCAGATGCTGTTTGCACACGGTAACCGGCGCGGCACAGAAGCGGTTTTGCGTGAATACGCCGGCCACGCGGCTGCCGGGGGCAAGCTCGATCAGGGTGATGTCGCGGCGCCCGGGTTTCTTGATGCCGGCAGACGCAATGCCGAGGCGCAGCCCGTTAATGGGTAACAAAGAGGCGGGATCGGGGGCGGAGAGCTTGACGGGCATGGCGGCAGACCGAGGTGGAAAGCCGCTATTTTATGCCGCGTACAGGCAAATGGCAGGCTGGTTTTTACTGCGTGCGCCCCAGCAGCCAGTTCATCGCACGGCGGAATTCAGGCCGCCACGGCCATACCGGGTCGAATTCGATGGAGCGTGCCAGCGCTGCCAGCGAAATCAGCGCAAACACCGAGAACAGCAATTGTGAAACGAGCTCGCGCGGCGTGAGCATGCCGAGGGGCGTGTCGAGAAAACCCGGCACATAAAACAGACTGGCAAACGCAGCAAACAGAAAAGCCGGGCCCAGGTACATGACATTTCCTATCATTGGAATTGTTATGCCAGGCATCAAGCAAGCCGTGTACCAGAAAAACAAATCCCAGCAAATACAATTGCTTATGATGAAAACGCCGGTCCCGCAAGCAAAAAATGTAAATTAATTCGACAGCTACTTGCCGGCCGGCAGCGTGCTGAGCCTGCGCAGGATTTCATGCGACAGCGAGTAAAACTGCGGCGTCGGCCCGAGATCTTCGTAGATCGGGTCGCCGTAGTCGTCTTCCGCGATGATGCGGTTGCCGGGAACGTAAGGCATGGCCACCTCGAGCTCGTCCAGCGCTGCCCGGATCAGGTCGGCCATCAGCTGCGAATCGCTGCGGCCGGGATACATCATGTGCAGGGCTTCGACCCGTGCGGCATCGCGCAGCGGCAAGTGAACGGCATAGGCACGCACGTCTGTGCGTGCATGGCCCTCCGAGTTCCAGCGTTGGATCAGTTCGGCGATGCGCATGAGACTTCCTTTTTCCGGCGATGGTTTTTTTATAGCAAAGCCATCGGCAACGCAAAGGCGGATTTCGGCTAATACGTCCCGGACAATCGGCGCCAGACCAGCGTCCGGTTGTTTGCCGGCATGGCGATATCCTGTTGCAGGGCCAGGCCCTGCGCGCGTGCCAGCGTGTCCACCGCCTCGAAGTCGCGCACGCCGGAGGCCGGGTCGCGCGCCTTCAGCCAAGTGTCAAAACGGGCATTGCTCTCCGAGGTGAAGGTACCGCCATAGTTGAACGGGCCGTACACCGCCAGTACGCCGCCGGCCTCCAGCACCTCTCCCACCCCCGCAAAAAAGGCTTCCACCTCGGGCCAGCCCATGATGTGCAGGGTGTTGGCCGAAAACACCGCGTCGTAGCGGCCGCTGCGCCAGCCGGGCTGGCCGACGTCGAGTGGGATTGGCGGCAGCACGTTGGGCAGGGCGGCTTCGTCGAGCCAGGCCCGGATGCCGGTGTGATGCTGGGGCACATCGGCGGTCTGCCAGCGCAGATGCGGCAGTTCGGCGCCGAAATACACGGCGTGCTGGCCGGTGCCGCTGCCGATTTCCAGTACCAGGCGGCAGTCGGCAAATACCTCGCGCAGGACTGCCAGGATCGGATCGCGGTTCTGCTCGCAGGATTCGGCGAAGGGTTTGTCGATCATGTTCGGTTTTCCATGGGAATCAGCCGGCCGTCGGCCAGAAGCAGCGCGGTATGCACCGGCTTGTCGGGGTACAGCTCGGCGAGCAGCGACCGATAACCTGTCAGCTGGGACCGATGGCGCTCGACAAGTTGCACGTCGGACAGCGCGCGGCTGTCTTCACCGGTTTTATAGTCGATCAGCCACACCGCCTCGTCGAACTCCACCACGCGGTCGAGCCGCTGCAGGCGGCCGCTGCCATCCAGCAGGGCCAGTTCGTTGTGCGCGCGTCGATAGCGAGACGGGTCGAACAGACGGGCCAGATGCGGCTGCGCCAGCAGGGCGCGGGCATCGGCCTCGATGCGGCTGAGCGCAGCAGACACCCCCAGCTGCGCCGCCAGACCCGGCAGGTCGCGTGGCGCGCCGGGCGGCGCATGGTGTTCGAGGCAGGCATGGAAGAGCTCGCCGCTGGCGGCTGCCGGATTGGCTGCCGGCAGGGTGACGCGCTGCCCCACCGCCGGCGCATCGATACGGCACGGCGCGATTGCGGCCGGCGTTTCCTGCGTCGCGGCGGCCGGTAAATCGGCCGGCAGGTCCATGCCCTGCCAGGCTGCGTCGACGCGCTGCAGCCAGGCGTTCCTCTCCGCCGCGCCGCTAACGATCAGCCCCTGCTCGGCGCGGGTGAGGGCTACGTACAGCAGGTTGTCGGATTCGCGCTGCGCCAGCTTTTCCTCCTCGGCAAACCAGGGCGCGCGGCTTTCGCCACGTTCATCCTGGGTGCCGAACAGCGAAAAATGCGCGGGCCGGGGCGCCTCGGGCGGCCAGGGCGCCAGCACCGCATAGCTGTCGCCGCGGCTGTGGTCGCTGCCGCCGAGCAGCCAGACGATCGGCGCCTCCAGCCCCTTGGCGCCGTGGATGGTCAGCAGCCGCACCGCATTCTCGCCGTCTGCCGCCAGTCCCTCGCCGGGGGCGGCGTCGGCATCGTCGATCAGTGACGCCAGCTCGCGGATGAAGCCGGCCAGCGTGGGATAGCGCCCGGCGTCCTGCGTCAGCGCCAGTTGCATGAAGGCGCGCAGATTGGCCGCAACCTGCGGCCGCTTTGCCTCCGGTACGGCAGCGGCGTAGCGCGCCTCGAGGTCACCCTCGAAGTAGATGCGGTCGAGAAGGTCGTGCACCGGCAGCGTGCCGCTGTGCGCCCGCCAGCCGCACAGCAGGCGGGCGGCGCGCGCGAGCGCCGGCGGGCAGTCCGGCTGTCCGGCCAGCGCGCTCAGGCGCTCCCAGCCGCGCGTCGCCTCACCCGGCAGCAGAGCGAACACCCGCAACAGATCGTCGTCGCGGCAGCCGAACAGCGGGCACTTCAGCACGTGCGCCAGCTTCAGGTCGGCGTGCGGCAGCAGCAGGATTTCCAGCAGCGCAACCAGGTCCTGTGCCTCCAGCGCGTGCAGCAAACCGCCGCGGCGCGAGGTGATGAAGGGAATGCGCGCGGCTTCCAGTTCGTGTTCGTAAAGATGCAGGTGGGTGCGCTTTCTGACCAGCGCCATGACGTCTCCCGGGCGCGCTGCACGCAGCGTGTCGCTGGCTTCGCTCGCCACGCCCCAGCGCCCCAACACCTCGTCGCGCAGGATGCGGGCAAAGCTGCGTGCTTCTTCATGCACCACCCGGTCGCCGGCTTCGGCCAGCGGCGTGGTGAGCGGATTGCGCATACGACTCCACACGTGGCCGGAGGCCGCGTAGTGGATCGGAGTCCCCTCGGGAGGCAGGCCGTCGGCCACTGGCGCATCGTGCTTTTCCACGTGGATCGGCAGGCAGCGCAGCGCGCCCGGCCGCGCGGCGTTGGCCGGCGCGTGGGTGTGCGGCATAAATCCCGCCACCGTTTCGAATAGCGGATTGATCGCCTGCACCACCGCGGGTGCCAAGCGCCGTGTCATGTCGGTGCTGAACCGGGCGGCGTCGAAATGCGTGTGCAGAAAATCCGCCGCCGCGGCGAACACCCGCGCCTCACCGCGGCGGAAGCGGTAAATCGCCTGCTTGGGGTCGCCCACCATGAACACCGTCATGTCGCTACCGGCACTGCGTGCTTCGAGCAGCCAGGTCGACAGCGCCTGCCACTGCAACGGGTTGGTGTCCTGGAATTCATCGAGCAGCAGGTGGCGGTAGCGCGCGTCCAGCTTCAACGCCAGCGCCGGTGCGTGCTCCTCGCTGGCGAGCAGCCGGCAGGCCAGCCATTCGGCATCGTTGAAATCGATCACGCCCTGCTGCGCCTTGGCCTCCTGATAGGCGTCGAGCAGCGCATGGCCGAGCAGCAGGCCGTGGCGGTTGAGGTTCCAGATGCGCTGGTCGGTCTGGACTGCCGCGACGGCTTCCAAAGCAGTTTCCACCTCAGCGTAATCACGCAGAAAGGTGTCGGCCTCCGCACCCATTTGCTTCAGGGTAGGCGCGTTCGCCTTCTTCAGTCTCCGACCACCATCCTTTTTCAGGATCAGCCCGCGCAAACCGTCGAAGTCCATCGTCGCCAGCGCCTGCTGGATCGCCGTGCTGTTCTTGAATTCGGCATCGCTGCCTTTTTCCAGTCCCTGTCCCACGCGTTTCACCCGCGCCGCCATCAAGTCATCGGCCCAGAACGTGGCCACCGGATCGCTGTCCAGATCGGCATGCAGGCCGGGCCGCAACTGTTCCAGTGCGAAGGCCACCGGATCAGCTTGCCCATCGGTATACGCCCACCACTCCGCCCGCGCCTGTAAAAAATGCGTCAGCAAGGCGCGCAGACTGTGTTCGCCAATCTCGTCCAGAAGCGCGAGCAGGGCGAAGCCTTTAGGCTGCGACTCCCCTTCTGCGGCCCACTTGGCCAGCAGGCGATCGCGCACCTCGTTCTGCAACTGCTTCTCACGCTCCAGCAGCGGCGCGCCCCACGGCAGCCCGGCTTCCAGCGGCGCGCGCTTCAGCAGGTCGAGAAACCAGCCGTGAAAAGTCGTCACCGTCGGCCCCGGCTGCGCCGTCAGCACCGCTTCCAGCAGCCCGCGTGCGCGCGGCAGCAGTGCATCGATCTCGTGTTCCGGCACCGCTCGTTCGCGCAAGAATTCGCGTACCGTCGCGTCGTCTGCCAGCGCCAGCACCCGCAGCCATTCGTGCAGCCGGTCCGTCATCTCCTGCGCCGCCTTGCGCGTAAAGGTGATCGCCAGCAATTCCGAAGGCGCCGCCCCAGCCAGCAGCAGGCGGATCATGCGCGACACCAGCAGCCAGGTCTTGCCGCTGCCGGCGCAGGCTTCGACCACGACTGAGCGGGAGGGGTCGAGGGCGGTGGGGGTGTGGAGGCTGGAGGGCAAGGGGCTCAGTCTTCGACGATGAAGACGCTTTGCAGGCAGTCGGCGCAGTAATTCACGAACACGCGCTCCCGATCTATCAGAACCAGGTCCAGTAGTTCAAGCAGCCGCCCATATTCTGGGCAGCAATCGGGCTGTCCCGACATGATGTAGTAGATTCTATCCGGGTCGTGCGGCAGCGTTCTCAACTTCATTTTCGGTTGTCCAGAACAGAGAGTGTTTCGATGCCACGCGATCAAAAGCAGGCCTGGACTGAAACGCTCCGGCGGTTCCATAGCTCGGCCCTCCGGCAACAGAAGCTCTTTTTTTTGATCAAACCATTGTGGTGGTTTTTTCAGCTCAACCGACACCTGTATCGTCAGATCATCGTCGATGGATGGCAGTCCTTGGTCGAACGCCTTGTCGTGAAGGGCTGAAAGACAGATGCCATTGCTCAGCATCGCTTACGCGAACATTTCCAGCAACACCGGATGCCAGATCGACAAATCGATTTTCCCCATTCTGCCGCCGAGTCGCTTTTTGTCCACGGAACGCAATTGATCCAGCACGATGCGTGCGGATTTGCCCTTGAATTCCAGTTCGGGGCGGCAGCCGAGTACTTGTCCGCCGCTGGTGAGGGGGGCAACGATGACGCGCGGCAGGGCGGCGTTCATGTCGTCGGGCGACAGGATCAGGCAGGGGCGGGTTTTCTGGATTTCGCTGCCGATGGTGGGGTCGAGATTGACCCAGTAAACCTCGCCGCGCTTTACCACACCCATTCGTCGTCGCCCTCGTCGGCCGGGATGGCGTCGAGTACGGCTTCATCGTTTTCGGCCTGATAGCCTTCAAACCAGCCTGCACGAGGTTGCTTGAGCGCTTCAATCACGAGCTTCTTGCCTTTGATTTGCAGGTCGACCGTTTCCTTCAGGCCACACGAGGCGAGGATGGCGGCGGGAATGATAATCCCTTTCGAGTTGCCGACTTTTACCAGATTGATGCGCATGGCCCATCCTTTCCAAGTTGATCAAGTGATAACAATGTTATTACTTGTCTGGCTGCTGGGCAAGTGCTTTATGGCGTGTGCCACATCCCCTTGCGGCACAACCCGCGCGCTTCGCAATAGCCACAGACCGCATCAACCCCCGTTGCGCGCAATGCCGCGCCGGCGGCGATGGCTTCGAGCAGTTGCAGCAGGCGGCGGCTGATGGCGTCGACGTCGGTTTCGCCGTCCAGTTCGAGCGGGGCGACGGGGATCTCGTTGATCGGAAGGTAAGCGGCGGCGGCCTCGGCGAGCCAGGCGTAGAACGGCAACTGGATGGCTTCGGCGGGATCCTTGAGCTTTTTCTTGAGGGCTTGCGCGGCACCGGTCTTGTAGTCGATGACGGTGCGGGCGTCGCTTTTTTCATCGACGCGGTCGACGCGGCCGTGCAGGGTGATCTCGCCGAGGCCGGGGACGCTGAACGGCATTTCGAAAGCGGCTTCGCCGGACTGGTAATGCCAGCCCTGGGCCACCCAGTCCAGCCAGGCGTCGACGTAGGCGGGCTGGATTTTTACCCACTTGCTGCGCCAGGCGACGGCGTTCCAGGCGGGCAGGGCGGCGAATTCGGCGTCGGACATTTCCTTCAGGCGGGCCAGTGCGGCAGAGCGTTCGGGCGGCGGGGCGCTGTCGTGAAAGGCCTTGAGGATGCGGTGCAGCGCGTTGCCGTAATCGCTCTTGTCGAGCGCGTCGTCGGCTTGGTCGAGCTCGCGGATGCCGAGTACGCCCGTGACGAAGAACCGGTACGGACAGTCGAGCAGGGTCTGGTAGGCGGTGGACGAATAGCGACGCGGCAGCTGCGTGGCCGATACCACCGGCGCGGGCTGCACGCTGGCGCCGGGCAGCGGGCTGGGCTGGGTGGGCGGCTCACCGCTGGCCTGTTCGGGCAGGGGCGAGCCCCACGCGGCCAGGTGCAGCGCCTGCAGCAGCAGCACCAGCGGCGAGGCGGGGTTGGGCGCGTCGTCGTTCCACGCCCGCCAGCTGAGGAGTGCGGGGCCCTGGGCCAGCAGCTGCATCAGATCGCGGGTGGCGGCGTCGGCCTCGATGGCGGCGGTGGGCAGGCCGAGCTGGGCGCGGGTGGCTTGGGAAAACAGGCCGGGCGCGGGATGTGTCGGCAGGTGGCGGGCGTCGGCGCCGATCACCGCCACCGCGTCGAACAGGCGGCCGCGTGCTGCAGGCAGCGAGGTCAGCACGATGGGGCTGGCGACGCTGGCGTCAATGAAGCTTTCCGATTCCAGTGCCAGGTTGAGCCAGCGCCGCCATTCACCGAAACCGTATTTTTCGCCGTCGTCCGCCAGATCGCGGCGCAGGGATTCGAGTGTGGCAAGCACGCTGGCACCGGCGGCATCGGCGGTCAGCGGGGCGATGGCGTCGAGGTGGGTGAGGCTTTCCATTAGGCGCGCGAGCCAGACCGCGAGCGGTGCGCGACGCTGCCCGAATCCCTGGCGGGCGTCGGACAGCGCGGCGAGCCAGGCGGGCAGCGCGCCGAACTCGCGCTGCGCCAGCCGCTGCATGTCCGCCATGCCCTGGGATACGCCGTGCCGGCGCAGCGCCAGTTCGAAAGCGAGCACCTGATCCTGGCGCGCGGCGGGTTCGCCCAGCATGAATGGCGATTTCAGAAGGTCGAGCAGCTCGACGTACGGGAAATCGCTCGCCACGCATTCCAGCCAGCGGTCGACCACTGCGGCGGCAGCGGTGGTCGATAGTGTCCAGCCGGTTTCGTCGGCCACCAGCACCTCCATGCGTTCGAGCAGCGCGCGCACCCGGCGCGCAGTCTCGCGGTCGAGCGCGATAAGCGCGATATCGCGCTGGCCGGCGCGCAGGCGTTCGGCCACCCAGGTGGCGACGGCGCGCGCTTCGGCTTCCAGGTGCGGCGCCGGGGCGAGCGTGATGCGATCCTGCAGCGGCGAGGCGGCGAGGCGCCGGGCAAGCAGGGCGGCGCGGTCGCGCAGCGGGGGTTCGGTTGTTTGCCAGGCCTGCTGCAGGACAAGGCTGATGCCGTCTTCGTTGTCGGGTTCGAACAGGGTGAGCGGGGCATGCTCGGCGCAACGGTCGAGAAACTGCTGCTCGACGGCGGTGAGGGTGCCCAGTGCGTAGCCGTAAATCGGTTTGGGTTTGGCCCCAGTCTGCTCAAGCAGCCTGTCGAGGGCGCGCGCATAGCGCGCCTGCGGATCGCTGCCGTCGCGGTTGAGCGCCTGCCACACGGCCTCGATCAGTGCCGTCTCACGGTCCAGAGCATCGGCATGCAGGGCGCGGAGGCGCGATCCGATGGCGCTGCCCAGCCGTGCGGCCGACAGTTCGTCGGCCAGTTGCAGCAGTTCGCTGGTAAGTGCCCACTTGTCGACCGCGCCAAGCCAGTCGGCGTGCCGCAGCACGCCGTGCAGCCGTGCCAGGCGTCGCGGCTGGGGTTCGGCGTGGCCGTCCGCCACGCTATCGGCCCAGGCCTTCAGCGGGGTGATGTGTGGCGGGATCAATACCCGGCGGCCGGCGGCCTGTGTCAGCGCACGGGCAAAATCCTGCCCGGCGCGGTGGTTGGGAACGAGGACCACCAGCCCGGACAGATCGGGCAGGCAGTCGGCGTGATGGTCGAGCAGGTGGCGGGCGACAACGTGCGGCAGCGCGTTGCCGCACGGCATGTTCAAGCGGCTCAGCGCTCCAGATGCTTCAGTTTGTCCTTGACCTGGGCCCATTCATCGGCGTCAGGCAGCGGATCCTTGCTCTCGATGATGACTTTCCACTGCTTGGCGAGCTCGGCATTCAGCGCGATGTAAGCGCGCTGGTCGTCCGGCACGTCGTCTTCGGCATAAATGGCTTCGACCGGACATTCGGCCACGCACAGGGTGCAGTCGATGCACTCCTCGGGGTCGATGACGAGGAAGTTGGGGCCCTCGTGGAAGCAGTCAACCGGACAGACATCGACACAGTCGGTATATTTGCACTTTACGCAGGCGTCAGCTACAACGTAGGTCATTCGTGTTTACCCAGATTATTTGAGAAATGCCCGTTTGCTTGCAGGCGGCAATTTTGATGTAGCATATCGGCACAAAACCGAAATTTCCAGCATTACCATCTTCCCAAACCATCCAGGCCGTTTCTGGCCATCCGCATAATTCAAAAATAGGAGCTTCACCGATGAGCGAGCATGTTCATTACATTTCCGACGATTCCTTCGAACAGGAAGTCCTGCAGGCTGGCGTGCCCGTGCTGGTTGATTACTGGGCGGACTGGTGCGGCCCCTGCAAGATGATCTCGCCGATTCTCGACGAAGTCGCCAAGGAATACGCCGGCAAGCTCAAGGTGTGCAAGCTCAACATCGACGAAAACCAGGCCACTCCGCCGAAGTTCGGCATCCGCGGCATTCCCACCCTGATGATTTTCAAGAACGGCAACGTCGAAGCCACCAAGGTCGGCGCCCTGTCCAAGTCGCAACTCACCGCTTTTGTCGACAGCAACATCTGATATGCCTTCTCCGGACGCAGTGCCCCGCGAGCCGTCTGAGCCCGCAGCACCCGCAAGGAGTATGCCGCCAGACACGCGTCCTTCGGGGGGTCTCGGCGCAGCGCCGTCCGGCTCCACCCCCCCACCTCCGGCTCTTTCAAGCGAGCCTATTCAGGCCTCTCCCATGCATCTCTCCGAACTCAAGCAGAAACCCATCACCGAACTTCTCGAAATCGCTGCCGCCAATGGCATCGACAACGCCAACCGTTTTCGCAAACAGGAACTGATTTTCACCATCCTGAAAACGCTGGCCAAGCGCGGCGAGAGCATCTATGGAGATGGTGTGCTGGAAGTGCTGCCGGATGGGTTCGGGTTCCTGCGGTCGCCGGAAACCTCGTATCTCGCCAACACCGACGACATCTACGTGTCGCCGTCGCAGATCCGCCGCTTCAACCTGCATACCGGCGACAAGATCGAAGGGGAGATCCGCACGCCGAAGGATGGTGAACGCTATTCGGCGATGACCAAGCTCGACCTGATCAACGGCGAACCGCCCGAGGCCAGCAAGAACAAGATCCTGTTCGAGAACCTCACGCCGCTGCATCCGGACAAACCGCTCAAGCTGGAGCGCGACGTCAAGGCCGAGGAAAACATCACCAGCCGCGTGATCGACATCGTCGCCCCGATCGGCAAGGGCCAGCGCGGCCTGCTGGTGGCACCGCCGAAGACCGGCAAGACCGTGATGCTGCAGCATATCGCCCACGCCATCAGCTCCAACCATCCGGAAGTCGTGCTGTTCGTGCTGCTGATCGACGAACGTCCGGAAGAAGTGACCGAGATGAGCCGCACCGTGCGCGGCGAAGTCGTTGCCTCGACCTTCGACGAACCGGCCAGCCGCCATGTTCAGGTGGCCGAGATGGTGATCGAACGGGCCAAGCGCCTGGTCGAGCACAAGAAGGACGTGGTGATCCTGCTCGACTCCATCACCCGCCTGGCACGTGCCTACAACGCCGTGCAGCCGGCTTCCGGCAAGGTGCTCACCGGCGGCGTCGACGCCAACGCGCTGCAGAAGCCGAAGCGCTTCTTCGGCGCTGCGCGCAACATCGAGGAGGGCGGCAGCCTCACCATCATCGCCACTGCGCTGGTCGACACCGGCAGCCGCATGGACGACGTCATCTACGAGGAATTCAAGGGCACCGGCAACCTCGAAATCCACCTCGACCGCAAGATGGCCGAGAAGCGCCAGTACCCGGCGATCAACGTCAACCGCTCCGGCACCCGTCGCGAAGAACTGTTGATGCCGCACGACATCCTGCAAAAGGTGTGGGTGTTGAGGAAGCTGCTCTACCCGATGGACGACATGGAGGCGATGGAGTTTCTGCTGGACAAGATCCGCGCGACCAAGAACAACGGCGAGTTTTTCGATTCCATGCGGCGCGGGTAACGGCGAAATAGGCATTTGTCCGCGAAGGAACGCGAAGAGATTCGTCGAACCCAGAGCTGATTCTTGAATTTTCCTTCGCGCCTCTTCGCGTCCTTCGCGGACACAAAAAATGATTGCGTGTCGTGGCCGGGCCCTATATACTCCTGCGTTCTCCGAATTCAACCCATTAAGGAATTGCCATGAAAGCCGGCATTCACCCCGATTACAACGAATTGACCGTGACCTGCTCCTGTGGCAGCACCTTTAAAACCCGCTCCACGCTTGGCAAACCCGGCCTGCACGTGGAAGTCTGCTCGGCCTGCCATCCGTTTTACACCGGCAAGCAGAAGATTGTGGACACCGCCGGCCGCGTCGAGAAGTTCCGTCAGCGCTACGGCATGAAGTAAGCTGGTCTGAACGGCATACGCGTGATGCAATCGAAAGCGGCTTCGGCCGCTTTTTGCATTTTCGCCGCAAGCAGTCGGTATCATCTCTAGCATCGCCACCCAAGGAAGAGACTGACGTGACCCCCCAAGCTTTTCGCCGACTTGCCGTGATCGCCCTGGGCGCACTGTCGCTGACGCATTGCGCGCAGAATCCGGTGACCGGCGACAAGGACTTCGTGCTGATGTCGGAGCAGCAGGAAATCCAGATGGGGGCACAGGCACACCAGGACGTGCTGAAGGAATACGCGGCGCTGGATCATCCTGCGCTGCAGGCCTACGTGAACGAGGTTGGCCAACGGCTGGCAAAACAGAGTCACCGGTCCGGCCTCAAATGGCATTTCACCGTGGTCGACAGTCCCGACGTCAACGCCTTCGCCTTGCCGGGCGGCTATGTCTATATCACGCGCGGCATCATGGCCTACCTCAATTCCGAGGCCGAACTGGCTGGCGTGGTCGGCCACGAGATCGGCCACGTCACCGCGCGTCACGGCGTGCGCCAGCAAAGTGCGCAGACCGCCGCGGGCCTGGGCGCGGTGCTGGGCTCGATCCTGGTGCCGGGTCTGGGCAACCAGGCGGGCGCGTCGCTGCTGCAGACGCTGGCGCAGGCCTGGACCGCGGGCTATGGCCGTGAGCACGAACTGGAGTCCGACCGCCTTGGCGCCGAATATCTGGCGAAGACCGGCTACAACCCGCAGGCGATGATCGACGTCGTCGGTGTGCTGAAAAACCAGGAGCTGTTCGCTGCCGAACAGGCCAGACGGGATGGCCGCCAGCCGCGCACCTATCACGGTACCTTCGACACCCACCCCAGCAACGACGTGCGACTCAAGCAGGTGGTGGGCGAGGCGAACAAATACACCGTTGCCAACCCGCGTGACAACCGCAGCGACTATCTGCAGAAGATGGCCGGAGTCTATTTTGGCGACAGTCCCGAGCAGGGGGTGATCCGCAACAACATGCTGCTACACGAAAAGCTCGGCCTGGCGATCCAGTTTCCGCAGGGCTGGCGGGTGCAGAATCGGCCTGATCGGGTGGTGGCGCTGAGTCCCCAGGGCGACGCGCTGGTCGAACTGCATCCGGGGCCCAAGAACGACAAGCCGCTGGAAACCCTGCAAAAGGGCCTCAAGCTGGATACAGGGGCGCGCTACGACAGCGGCAAGTTGAGCGGCTATCCGGCCGCATTCGCCGCCGGTTCGCAGCAGGGCAAGCCGGTGGTGGTGGCGGCCGTGGTGTTCAACGGCGCGCAGTATCTGATTGCCGGCATGGCCAGGGACAAGTCGACTTACGACCGGGAGCGCAGCACCCTGCGCGCAGCGATCAACAGCTTCCGTTCGATCACCCCGGCCGAGAAACTGGCGGCCCGGCCGTACGTGCTGCGACTGGTGACAGCCCAGCCCGGCACGACGATGGCGGGCCTGGCTGGGCAGTCGCCGTTGGGGGCCGACGCGGAAAGCCAGTTGCGGCTGATGAACGGTCTTTATCCTGGCGGCGAGCCGAAACCTGGCCAGCTTCTCAAAATTGTCCAGTAAGGCCCCGCGCCCCCTTCCGCAGCACCCGCAAGGCGTGCGCCGATGGATGCCCCGCTGCTGCACAGCGACCCTTTCGCAGCTCGGGCTGTTGCTGCTTTGCGTAGCCTGGCTGCTGCCGGGGTTGGTCGGGCATGCGCCCTGGAAAGGCGGCGACGGCGATCACTTCGTGCAGTTGTGGCTGCTGCAGCAAAGCGGCGCCGCGCCGCAGACCGCGATCGCCACTACACCCCTGTATTACTGGGTGGCGCAGGCCACCGCGTGGCTCACGGCGCCAATCCTGCCCCTGGCCGACGGTGCGCGGCTGGCCTCGGGGTTGTTCGTCACGATGGCGCTGTTTTTTATGATGCGCACAGCCCGCGTGCTGTACGGCGCGGAATCTGGATGGGCCGCTGCGCTGATATTGCTGGGGTGCGTGGGGCTGCTGGTGCGGGGCCACGAACTCAACGCCCATACTGCCCAGTTCGCGGCCGCGGCGATGATGCTGTACGGCATTGCCAGCCTGCCGCATGCCGCTCGCAGCGGCTGGGGGGTTGGCGCCGGCGCACTGGCCGGTGGCGCGGCCTTGATGCTGGCGGCCGGCAGTGCGGCGGAAGCGGCGCTGTTCCTGATGCTGGCGGCGCTGTTGCCCCTGCTGCTGGCGGATTACCGCAGCCCTGCGGCATATCGCGCTTTGTTCTGGGGCCTGGCGGGGGCGCTGCTCGCCGCTGCAGCATGGCTGGCCTTTCTGGCAGCGCAGGGCATTTCGTTGGTGCGGGTATTCAATCTGCAGCGCTGGCTGGACGCCGACGGCCTGCGCCCCGGCTACTTTCCGGGCATCCTCGGCTGGTATGCCTGGCCGGCATGGCCCCTCGCGGCATGGGCGGTTTACCGGGCGCGGCGGCAATGGCGCACGCCAGGCATCGCGCTGCCGGTTGCGGCGCTGGCGGGCCTGCTGGGCCTGTACGCCCTGGCCGCGCGCCCCGGCGAGGAACAGGGGCTGATTCTGCTTTTGCCGCTGGCGCTGCTGGGTTCCGCCGGCCTGTTCACGCTGAAACGTGGCGCGGCCAATGCCCTGCTGTGGTTTGCGGTGATGCTGTTCGGCTTCATCGGGCTGCTGCTGTGGCTCTACTGGAGCGCGCACGATCTTGGCGTTCCAGCACGACTGGCGGCACGGCTGGGCAAGCTGGGCATGACGCATGTAGGTGAACTGCGGCCGTGGACACTGGCGCTTGGCCTCGTCGTCACGCTGGCCTGGGTCGGGTTTCTCGCCCGCGTCGGGCGCTCGCCGCTGCGTCCCATCCTGGTTTGGACCGCGGGCATGACCTTCATCTGGGTGCTGTTGATGGCGCTGTTCCAGGCGCCGCTCGATCGCCGCCTGTCCTATGCCAGCGTCGGTGCGGAACTGGTAGCGCGGGTGCCCGCCGCCGATTGTATCCAGACCCAACAGGTGCGCAGCCAGCAGCGTCTTCTCCTCGCCTATCACAGCGGTCTGAGGCTTGTCCCTGGCGCCACTGGCTGCGGTTGGTTGCTGGTGGAAACCCGGCGCAACGAGGCCGTGCCCAATATTGCGTACGGCTGGCACAAGCAGTGGGAAGGCGCACGTCCCGGCGACCGCTCCGACCGCTTCCACCTCTATGTCCGCCGCTGATCGTGTTGCCGCCGTCATTCTGGCCGGTGGCCAGGGCCGCCGCATGGGGGGGGTCGACAAGGGATTGATCGCGTATCAGGGGCGTCCGCTGGTCGAGTGGGCGCTCGCCGTCCTGGTACCGCAGGTCGGCGAACTGGTGATCAGCGCCAATCGCAATCCCGATATCTACGCAGCCTACGGCCATCGCGTCCTGCCCGACACCCTGCCCGGCTATCCCGGTCCCCTGGCCGGGGTGCTGGCGGTAATGCAGGCGGTGGATGCGGACTGGCTGCTGGTCGTGCCGTGCGACACTCCGCACCTGCCGGGCGATCTGGCGGGGCGTCTGCTGGCCGCGGCGCAGCAGGCAGGCGTGCCGCTGGCGGTGGCGGCCGACGACGCGCGTGTGCACCACAGTTGTTTCATCGTGCGCACCGACCAGCGCGACGGCCTGGAAGCGTACCTGGCGCGTGGCGAGCGTGCCGTGCGCCACTGGCAGGCTGGCCTGGCTTCAACGACCGTGCGGTTCAATGCCGCCTGTTTCGCCAACTTCAACCAGCCGCAGGACCTGCGCGCGACCTGAGGCGGGTGGCCGCGGCGAGTCACGAAAGCGTGCGCACCGCTGCAGCAGGCCGAAAAAGCGCCTCGCGTGCTTACGCCGGCGTTTTTTCCAGCGCTTCGTCCAGGAGTTCCACCCAGTGCCGCACCGGAATCCCGGTACCCGACTGCAGGTGGGTGAGGCAACCGATATTGGCGGTGGCGATCAGTTCCGGCTGGCCCGCCTGGAGGTTGCCCAGCTTGCGTGTCTTGAGCTGGTCCGCGATCTCCGGCTGCAGGATCGAATAGGTGCCGGCCGAGCCGCAGCAGAGGTGCTTTTCTGCCACCGGGGTGAGCTCGAAGCCGGCGTCGGCGAGCAGCGTCTCGACGCCGCCGCTGAGTTTCTGCCCGTGCTGCAGGGTGCAGGGAGGGTGGTAGGCGATGCGTTTGTTTGCAAGCGGTGAGCGGTGAGCGGTCAGTGGTTTCAGGGCTTCGCGTTCGGTGACGAGCACCTCCGAAATGTCCTTCGTCGCGGCGGAGACCCGTGCAGCCTTTTCCGCATAAGTGGGGTCGTTGCGCAGCAGCCAGCCATAGTCCTTCACCATCACGCCGCAGCCCGAGGCGGTCATCACGATGGCTTCCACGCCGGCGTTAAGGTGTGGAAGCCAGGCGTCGATGTTGCGGCGCGCGGCATCCAGCCCTGCTTCGGTATCGTTGAGATGGTGCGCCAGCGCGCCGCAGCAGCCGGCTTCTTCCGCGGCGATCAGCGAGATGCCGATGCGGTCGAGCACGCGCGCGGTGGCGGCGTTGATATTGGGCTTGAGGCCGGGTTGCACGCACCCCTGCAGGACCAGCATGCGGCGGGCATGGCGCGTTGCGGGCCAGTCGCCCGCGGCTTCTGCTGCGGGAATGCGCGCCTGCAGAAAATCGGGCATGAAGCCGCGCAGGCTCTGGCCGAACTTCAGCGCGGTATTGAACAGCAGGGGCGAGCCA
>JAABQU010000235.1 GCA_011391285.1 Thiobacillus sp. | reverse complement strand
CAGGCGGCGCTTCTTCGAGGCAAGCGTGGGGCGGGTGGGGTGGCGCGGCTTGTCCACTTCGCAGGCTTCGCGAATCAGATCGATCAGGCGTTCCAAAGCATCGTCGCGGTTGCGGCGCTGGCTGCGATAGCGCTCGGCCTCGATGATCAGCACACCCTCGTGGGTCAGGCGATGTCCCGCCAGGGACATCAGGCGGGCCCGCACCGGATCGGGCAGCGAGGGGGAGCGGGCGACGTCGAAGCGCAGCTGCACGGCGGTCGACACCTTGTTGACGTTCTGTCCGCCGGGGCCGGAGGCGCGCACGAAGGTTTCATGGATTTCGCGCTCGTCGAGTTCAATCTCGGCGTTGACCCGGATCATGCGTGGGGTTGGGTGACTACCACTTCACCACGTGCACGTTGTTGAGCGTGCGCCCGAGGAAGCGCTCGCCGATGGTCTGGAAGCGCAGCGGCACGTCGGTGACGTAGAAGTCGTAGCGCGGCTGGGCGGGGCCGGGGTTGGCCAGCTTCTTTTCGGCCAGGACTGCGGCGACCTGCTCGGCCATCGCTTCGGCGGAATCGACCAGCGCGACCTCGTCGCCGACCACCTGGCGCAGCAGCGGCTTCAAGAGCGGGTAATGCGTGCAGCCGAGCACCAGGGTGTCGATGTGCTCGCCGAGCAGAGGCTTCAGGTAATCCTGTGCGGTGAGGCGGGTGACTTCGTGGTCGAGCCAGCCTTCTTCCACCAGCGGCACGAACAGCGCGCAGGCCTGCGAGTGGATGCGTGAGTCGGGTGCATAGTCGTGGATGGCGCGTGCGTAGGCGTTGCTGTTGATGGTGGTGGGGGTGCCGATCACGCCGATTTTCTTGCCGCCGCGCGCCGCCGCGGCGCCGGCGTCGATCACGTCGAGCACCGGCACCGGGGAGAGATCCTTGACGATCTGCGCGGCCACCGCCGCCATGGTGTTGCAGGCGATGACCAAGAGTTTGACGTCCTTTTCCAGCAGGAACTGCGCGATCTCGGTGGTGAAGTGGGCGATGGTCTCGACCGACTTCACGCCGTAGGGCACGCGCGCGGTGTCGCCGAAATAGACGATGTTCTCGTAGGGCAGGCGCTCCATCAGGGCGCGTACCACCGTCAGCCCGCCGATGCCGGAATCGAATACGCCGATCGGGGAATTTGCATTCGTGGACATGGGTGGCAGGATGGCGGAATGAGAAAGACGGCATTTTACCCGCAGGACCGCGTGAGGCGGCATCCATCATGAGCGGCTGCGGTTGCGATTCGGTGTGCAACGCGGCGGCGCCCGATCCGCGCTACCGGCGCGCCCTGTGGATTGCGCTGGTGTTGAACGCGCTGATGTTCGGCGTCGAACTGGTGGCGAGCTTTTCAGCGCAGTCGGTGTCGCTGCTGGCCGATGCAGTCGACTTCCTGGGCGACGCGGCCAACTACGGGGTGGCACTCTTCGTCTTGGGCCTGGCGCCGGTGTGGCGCTCTCGCACCGCGCTATGGAAAGGCTGGCTGATGGTCGGCTACGGCGTATTCGTGCTCGGCAAGTCGGCTTGGCAGTGGTCGGCCGGCATTGTGCCGGAGCCGTTCATCATGGGCTGGGTGAGCCTGCTGGCGCTGGCGGTCAACGTCGGCGTGGCGGCGCTGCTGTATGCGCATCGCCAGGGTGACGCGCAGGCACGCTCGGTGTGGCTGTGCTCGCGCAACGACGCCCTCGGCAATATCGCGGTGATGGGCGCGGCGGCCGGGGTGTGGGCAACCGCGCACGGCTGGCCGGATATCGTGGTGGCGCTGGTGCTGGCGGGGCTGGCGCTGACGTCGGGTGCCTCGGTGATTCGCCACGCGCGCGACGAACTGAAGACGACTTAAGCTGCCTGCTGGCGTTCCAGCGCCCACGCGACGTGCTCGCGCACCAGTTCGGACGGATGATCCCGCCGTGAATTGAGCGCGGCCTGAACGTCGGGTGAAGCCGGTGCGTTGCCCAGCGCGACCGCAATATTCCTCAGCCAGCTTTCATGCCCGATGCGGCGGATCGGCGAACCGGCCAGCCGCTCGTTGAATTCCGTATCGCTCCATCCGAACAGGTCCACCAGCCGGGCGCTGTCAAGGCCGTTCCGCACTTCGAAATCCGGCAGCGCGGCGATCTGGGCGAAGCGGTTCCACGGGCACACCAGCTGGCAGTCGTCGCAGCCGTAGATGCGGTTGCCGAGCAGCGGGCGCAGTTCGAGCGGGATGCTGCCCTTGAGTTCGATGGTGAGATAGGAGATGCAGCGTCGTGCGTCGAGCGTGTAGGGCGCGACGATGGCCTGCGTCGGACAGATGTCGATGCAGGCCTGGCAGGTGCCGCAGTGGCCGGCTTTGGGCGTGTCCACCGGCAAGGGCAGGTCGGTGTAGATCTCGCCGAGGAAGAACCACGAGCCATGCTGCCGGTTCAGGAGCAGCGTGTGCTTGCCGCGCCAGCCCAGCCCGGTCTTCGCGGCGAGCGCCACTTCCAGCACCGGCGCGCTGTCGGTGAAGACGCGGAAATGATGTTCGCCGATGTCTGCGCTGATTCTTTCGGCCAGGCTCTGCAGGCGGTTGCGCAACACCTTGTGGTAGTCGCGACCCAGCGCGTAGCGCGAGACATAGGCGGCGTCGGCGTCGTTCAGTACCGCGTGCGGGTCGGCGGAAGCGGGTGGGAAATAATCGATCCGCGCGCTGATGATGCGGACCGTTCCAGGCACCAGTTCGGCGGGGCGGCTGCGCTTGGTGCCGTGCGCCGCCATATAATCCATCTCGCCATGAAAGCCCCGATCCAGCCATTCCTGCAAGCCCGCTTCGGCCGTACTCAGATCGCCGTCGGCAATGCCCACCGCGGCAAAGCCAAGCTCGCGCCCCCATTGCTTGATTTTCTGTGCCAGTCGGCTTAAATCCTGCTCATGCATACCGCCGATGATACCGCGCGTTGCCGCAGCCATCTGGCCGACGAGGCCGCGACGCTGGCATTCGGTGCGCAACTGGCGCGGGAACTGATCCCCGGAATGACGTTCTACCTCGAGGGCGATCTGGGTGCGGGCAAGACGACGCTGGTGCGCGGGCTGTTGCGGGCGCTGGGATATGCGGGACGGGTCAAAAGTCCAACGTATACTTTGGCTGAAACCTATAGCCTGCCGGCATTTGAGCTATATCATTACGACCTGTATCGTATGCACGACCCGCGCGAATGGCTGGATGCCGGGTTTCGCGATGTGATCGGGGGTCAGGCAGTGAGCCTGATCGAATGGCCGGAAAAGGCCGCAGGCTGGCTACCGCCGCCGGACGTGATCATCCGGCTGACGATTGCCGACGATGCGCGTGAAATAGAATGCGAGGCTGCAAGCCCGCGCGGTGCACACTATCTGGAGACATGTTGCACGCTCTGCTGAAAACATTCCTGCTGTGTGGTTTGCTGGTGTCGGGCTGGGCCCAGGCGCTGCAGTTGTCCGCGACCCGCCTGTGGCCGTCGCCCGATTACACGCGCATCACGCTGGAAGCGTCGCAACCGGTCGCGCACAAATATTTCACCCTGTCGAATCCCGAGCGCCTGGTGATCGATCTGGAAGGCGTGGAGCCGGGACCGGCGCTCAATGCCCTGGCCGGACAATTGGCAGTGGATGACCCCTACATCGCCTCAATCCGGGTCGGGCTGAATCGCCCCGGCGTCATGCGGGTGGTGCTGGAGCTTAAAGCAGCCGTGAAGCCTTCGGTGTTTCAGTTGCAGCCACTGGAGCAGTATGGCCACCGCTTGGTGGTGGATCTCTATCCGGCCAATGCTGTCCCGGTTCAAACCGCCGAGTCCACGGTCGATCCGGCATTGCTGCTGCCGCCCGGTCCTGCCGAAACGGCCAAGCCGGCGAAACCCGGTGCGCCGCAATACGCGCGGCTGATCACGGTGGCGATCGATGCCGGCCACGGTGGCGAAGACCCCGGTGCGGTCGGCGCCAAGGGTTCCTATGAAAAACACATCACGCTGGCCCTGGCGAAAAAACTCAAGCAGAAAATCGACGCGCAGGAAAACATGCACGCCGTACTCATCCGTGACGGTGACTATTTCGTGCCGCTGGCGCAGCGGGTCACCAAGGCGCGCGCGGTGAAAGCTGACCTCTTCATGTCGATCCATGCCGACGCCTTCATCAAGCCGCACGCGCGCGGCTCGTCGGTGTTCGCGCTGTCCGAGAACGGGGCCACCTCGGTTGCCGCGCGCTGGCTGGCCAAGAAAGAAAACGAGGCCGACCTGGTGGGCGGCATCAACATCGACGTTAAAGACCCCTTTCTCAAGCGCACCCTGATCGACCTGTCGCAGACCGCCACCATCAACGACAGCCTGAAGCTCGGGCATGCCGTGCTCAAGGAAATCGGCGGCGTCAACACCCTGCACAAGCCGCAGGTCGAACAGGCGGGGTTCGCGGTGCTGAAAGCGCCCGACATTCCTTCCATCCTGATCGAGACCGCCTTCATTTCCAACCCGGAAGAAGAAAAGCGCCTCAACGACGACGCCTATCAGGACAAGCTGGTGGATGCCATTGTGAATGGCGTCAAAACCTACTTCGACAAGCATCCGCTGACCGCGCCGTCGCGGCTGACCCTCAATCCATGACCGCCAGCCTGCTGGGCACGGCGGCCCCGGGTTTCGACCGGCCGCTGGAGGTGCTTGAGGCCTGCCACGGCCGCATCGCCAAACAGTGCGACACCCTGGAAAAGCTGCTGGACCATCTGCCCGCACATGGCGCCGATGCACAGGCGCAGCAGGCCGCGCGCGCGGTGCTGGCCTACTTCGATACCGCAGCGGTGCATCACCACGACGACGAGGAGCGTAACCTGTTTCCACTGCTGGAACTGGCCGGCGCGCCTGGCGCCTGCGATCTGGTCGAATCCCTGACGCTGGAACACGATGAGTTGTCGCTGCTTTGGCGGCGCCTGCGGTTTCGCTTGCAGCAGATCGAGTCAGGCGCGTCGTCGTTATTGGACGAAGCGCCCACGCGCCGTTTCATCGCGCTGAATCGAAGCCACCTCGAATTCGAAAACATCCATGTGCTGCCGCTGGCGCGTGAGGTGCTCGGCGCAGCCGAGCTCGAACGCCTCGGCCGTGCCATGGCGGCGCGGCGCGGCGTTCCATACGAGGCACGGTTGTGAGCATCCGCGTCCTGCCCGATGTGCTGATTTCGCAGATCGCCGCCGGCGAGGTGGTCGAGCGTCCCGCTGCGGCCCTGAAAGAGATTCTCGAAAACAGCCTCGATGCAGGCGCCACCGAGATCCAGATCGACCTCGAGCAAGGCGGCATCAAGCGCATCCGGGTGAGTGACAACGGCAGCGGCATCGCGCGTGACGAGCTCGCGCTCGCGCTGACGCGGCACGCCACCAGCAAGATCGCCAGCCTGGCCGACCTCGAACAGGTGGCGAGCCTGGGTTTCCGCGGCGAGGCGCTGGCGTCGATCGCCGCCATCGCGCGGGTGCAGCTCACCAGCCGAAGCGCCAACTCCGATCACACCGGCGCCGAGCATGCCTGGACGGTGCAGGCCGAAGGCGGACGCCTCAGCGACCCCGCGCCGGCCGCGCGCGCGACCGGCACCACCATCGACATCCAGGACCTGTTTTTCAACACGCCGGCGCGGCGCAAGTTCCTCAAGACCGAGGGCACCGAATACGCGCACTGCGCTGAAACCGTGCGGCGGCTGGCGCTGGCCAACCCGCAGGTGGCGTTCACGCTCACCCACAACGGGCGGGTGCAGTTGCGCCTGAATGTCGAGCCGGCCCACGCGCGGGTACGCCAGGTGCTGGGCGAGGCCTTCGAGCACAACACCATTGCGGTCGATGCGGCCGCCGGGGCGCTGCGGCTGAGCGGCTGGGTGATCCGCCCCGGTGCCGCCACCGTCAGCCGCGACAGCCAGCACGTGTTCGTCAACGGCCGCTACGTGCGCGACAAGCTGATCGTCCACGCGCTGAAGGAAGCGTACCGCGACGTCCTGCATCACCAGCTGAACCCGGCGTATTGCCTGTTCATCAGCCTGCCGCCGGATCTGGTGGATGTGAACGTGCATCCGGCCAAGACCGAGATCCGCTTCCGGGACAGCCGCGGCGTGCACCAGTTTCTGTTCCATGCGGTCGAGCGCCTGCTGTCGGCACCGGTCGAGGCGGGGGCGGTGGTTGTGCCGGAGGGACAGGCGCCGGCCGGGTTCAGGCCAGGCCATGGCACGCCGCAGCAGGCGTCGATGCCGCTGCAGGTGAACGGGGCGATTGCGTTCTATGCGCCGCTGGATCAGGGACTAGGGGCCAGGATTCAGGGGCCAGGGGAGGTTGTTGCGCCTGCGGCGCAGCCCTTGCCCGATGGCGTCGACGCACCGCCGCTCGGTTACGCGCTGGGGCAGCTGCATGGCGTCTACGTGCTGGCGCAGAATGCGCAGGGGCTGGTGCTGGTCGACATGCACGCGGCGCACGAGCGCGTCGTCTACGAAAAGCTCAAGACCGCGCTCGATGCCCGCGCGGTCCCGGCGCAGACCCTGCTGATCCCGGTCGCGCTCACGGTCGACGCGCGCGACGTCGCGGAAATCGGCCCGCATCTGGATGCGCTCGCCGGTATCGGCTTCGAACTGTCGATCACTTCGCCGACCTCGGTGGCAGTGCGCTCGGTGCCTTGGCTGCTGAGGAATGCCGACCCGGTGGAGCTGACCCGAGCGGTGCTCGCTGAAGTCGCCGAATTCGGCGTCGCGCGCCTGCTGGCCGAACGCCGCAACGAACTGCTGGCGACGCTTGCCTGCCACGGCGCGGTGCGCGCCAACCGGATGCTCACGCTGCCCGAAATGAATGCGCTGCTGCGCGAGATGGAAGCCACCGAACGGGCCGGGCAGTGCAACCATGGTCGCCCCACCTGGTTCCAGATCGGTCTCAAGGAACTCGACGGCATGTTCATGCGCGGCCGCTGATTTTTTCGGTCGGCCGTTTTCGCTATAATCCCGAGTTAATTAGTCAGGTATTGATGAGCCCGCCATGAACGAACCCACCGAACGCAAGACCATTCCTATCCAGGAAATCAACGAGGCCAGCAACTGCGCCGGCTCCGAGCCCTATGCCTTGATGGTGCTGGGCGACTCGATGATGCCCGAATTTGAAGAGGGCGAAATCATCGTGGTCGAGCCGTCCGGCCTGGTGAAGGACGGCTCCTACGTGGTCGCATACGTCAACGACGAATACATTTTCCGGCAGATGGTGAAGCATCAGGAAGGCTGGATGCTGAAGCCGCTCAATCCGCTGTACGAGAACATACCGGTGGCCGACATCGACGTCGCCAAGGGCGTGGTCATCATGAAGAAACGGCCGGGAAAACGCAGCGAGCAGAAGCGCTACATCTGATTCAACCTGTAAGTTGTTGAAAGTAATTAAGATGTGCGGGTCGCGTATCAATCAAAGCTATCTATGTGCCCATCAAACTATTAAATAAAGTAGTTGACTAAATTACTCAGGTATATAGACTGGAGTCCTGTTCAACCCTTCCCAACAGGAGAAAAACCATGAGTGGACTGATCGCTAATTTCCCTTCCGACGGTGTCGTGACCGTGAACCGGGTGATTCTGAAACCTGAATACACCGTGGACGACCTGCAGGAACGGGTCGCGTTTTTGTGTGAAAACGTCAAGACCTACCATTCCGATACCGGCTTCGTCGGCGGATTCGTCGCGCTGAACTCCGGCATGGTGTCGAACGAAGGTTCGACCATCGGCCAGGCCGTCGAAAGCCCGATGAAAGGCAAGGAGGCGCTGATCGTGACTTTCTGGACCACCTTCGAGAACCACGAGAAGTCGCACAAGTCGGAAACCTTCCAGCCCCTGTTCCAGAAAGTCCTGGACCTGTGCGAGAACGGCAACGAGGAAATCGCCTACGAAATGCTGTGGTCCGGCAAGGCTTACGGCCCTGAGGAAATCGAGGCCGCTCGCAAGGCCAAGGCGCAGTACGCCAACGCGGCCTGATTGCGTTAGCGGCTGGCCAAAGCGGCGGGGTTGCCCCCGCCGCTTTTTTGTGGCCGCTTGTCCGGCAGGGCGTGGTTCAACAGGGCTCAAGCCAGTGGCGTTCCATTGCGTTCACCGCCCGCTTCAACTTACGCGGTGCTTTCCATGCTGCGGGCATATTTTCCGGCGCGAGCCAGGCCGTTCAGATGGCAGCGGTTCAGCAGCGCGCGCTGCGCGGCGACGACATTCTCCTCCTGCCCCCGCCAAGCCTCCAGCACTGGCGCCTGCAGCGCGCGCCCATAGGAAAAGCTGACCTGCCACGGTTGCGGCTCCATCGCGTTCATGGCGTTCAGGTGATCGGTCGCATCGGCGGCGCTTTGCCCGCCGGAGAGGAACACGATGCCGGGAACCGCCGCCGGCACGGTGCGCCTGAGGCAGCGCAGCGTGGCTGCAGCCACCTCCAGCACGCTGGCTTGGACCGGGCACAGCTTGCCGGCAATCACCATGTTCGGCTTCAGCAGCATGCCCTCGAATGCCACCCGGTGGGCGTCGAGTTCGGCAAAAACCGCCTGCAGCACCTGTTCCGTCACCGCCTCGCAGCGCTCGATGCTGTGGGCGCCGTCCATCAGCACTTCCGGTTCCACGATCGGCACCAGTCCCGCTTCCTGGCACAGCGCGGCGTAGCGGGCCAGCGCATGGGCATTGGCGCGAATGCCGAAGGGCGACGGAATGTCGTGTTCGTCGATCTCGATCACAGCCCGCCACTTGGCGAACTGCGCGCCCAGCTGCCTGTATTCAGCAAGCCGCTCGCGCAAGCCGTCGAGGCCCTCGGTCACCTTTTCGCCCGGGTACAGCGCCAGCGCCTTGGCGCCCTGGTCGACCTTGATACCGGGAATGATGCCCCGGTCGGCCAGCAGCCTGGGGAAGGGGATACCCTCACGCGTGCTCTGGCGCAGGGTCTCGTCGTAAAGGATGACGCCGCCGACCGTGCGCTCGATGCCGTCGGCCGTAAACAGGATTTCGCGGTAGCGGCGGCGGGTCTCCTCAGTGGATTCCACCTGGATCGAAGCGAAACGCTTTTGGATGGTGGGGGTGCTTTCGTCTGCTGCCAGCACGCCCTTCTGCTCCGCGACAATGGCATTGGCCACGGATTTGAGTTCGTCGATATTCATGCTATTTGGGACTCCGGTCGGGAAAAATGATCAGGCAGGTCATTCATGCCTACCCTCACAGTCTAGACGCTGTTTGTACTGCGGTACCCGGCCGCGACGCGCCGCGCATCGGCTGAGACAACCAAGCTGGGGGATAATCGCCCCCCATGTCAGCACCCCGCCATCCGCCCGCCATTTTCCTCATGGGCCCGACTGCCTCGGGCAAGACCGCGCTGGCGGTCAGCCTGGTGGAACGCTTTCCGCTCGAAATCATCAGCGTCGACTCGGCCCTGGTGTACCGCGGCATGAATATCGGCACGGCCAAGCCCGACGCCGCGACGCTCGCCCGCGCGCCACATCACCTGCTGGACATCCGCGGCCCCACCGAAGCCTATTCGGCGGCGGCGTTCTGCGACGATGCGCTTCGGCTGATGGCCGACATCACTGCACGCGGCCGCGTGCCGCTGCTGGTCGGCGGCACCATGCTGTATTTCCGTGCCTTGCTGCAGGGACTGGACGACCTGCCGCGCGCCGATGCGGCCTTGCGGAAACAACTGGAGGCCGAGGCCGCGGAACGCGGCTGGCCCGTGCTGCACGCCGAACTGGCCGCAGTCGACCCGGAGACTGCGACCAGGCTGGCGCCCAACGATTCCCAGCGCATCGGCCGCGCGTTGGAAATCTTCCGGCTCACCGGCACGCCGATGTCGGCGCTGCTTGCCCGCGCGCAGTCCGAGTTGCCCTACCGCGTGCTGCAGCTCGCCCTGATCCCATCCGACCGCGCGGTGCTGCATCAGCGCATTGCCGCGCGCTTCGACGCCATGCTGGCCGAAGGCCTGATCGACGAACTGAAATCCCTGCGCCAGACCTTTGCGCTGACGGCCGACCTGCCGGCCATGCGCGCGGTCGGCTATCGCCAGGCGTGGGCCTATCTGGAAGGCGAGATCGATTTGGGGGAATTGCGGGAGCAGGGCATCGCCGCCACCCGCCAGCTTGCCAAGCGCCAGCTCACCTGGCTGCGCTCGTGGCCGGATGCGGTGGCGCTGGATTGTTTGGCGGAGGATCTGGACGCCCAGGCGACGACGCTGGTGGCGCGCCATCTGCAAACTTGAGCGGCCGTCATTGCGAGCATACGGAGGGCACAAACTCCGCGCGGCAATCCAGTGCTTCGATTAAGCAAACATTCCTGGATTGCTTCGCTTCGCTCGCAATGACGGGGGGAGGCTTTAATCCATGCTTGTCGACTCGACCCTGGCGCGGGCCTGCCCGCGGTGGAAGCGGATGCCGATGCGGTCGCCGGACTTCAGCGCCGCTGCATCCTGCACCACCGCGCCGTTTTCCAGTTGCACGATGCTGTAGCCGCGCGCCAGTACGCCTTCCGGATTGAGATGGGCGAGGCTGCTGGTCAGCCGCGCCAGATTGAGCCGTCGCTGACCCAAACTACCCTCGACCGCGCGCTGGATGCGCAGGCCCAGCGCGTCCAGCCGTTGCTGCTCGCGCTGGATGACATGGCGCGGCGTCACCAGTCGCTGGCTCAGCCGCGCGATGCGCAGTTGTTCGGTGTTCAGGCGGGCGCCGCTGGCGTGGCGCAGCCGCTGCGCCAACTGGGTGAGCTCGGTCTGCCGGCGGCGCAGTTGCTCGGCCGGGTGGACCAGGCGGCGCGCCAGATAATCCAGGCGCTGCATCTCGGTCTGCTGCCTGCGCGCGAGGTGATGCTGCAGCCGGCGCGCCAGCTGCTCCAGCTGCATCAACAGCTCGGCCCGCACTGGGCTGGCGAGCTCGGCAGCCGCCGTCGGGGTGGGCGCGCGCAGGTCGGCGGCAAAGTCGGCCAAGGTGAAATCGGTTTCGTGGCCGACCCCGCTCACCACCGGCATCGGGCTTGCGGCAATCGCGCGTGCCACTGCCTCGTCGTTGAACGCCCACAGGTCTTCCAGCGAACCGCCGCCGCGGCACACCAGCAGCACGTCGCATTCGGCGCGCTCGCCCGCCGTGCGGATGGCTGCGGCGATCTGTGCACCGGCGCCGGCGCCTTGCACCGGGGTGGGGTAGAGGATCACCGGCAGGCCCGGCATGCGGCGCGAAAGCGCGGTCAGCACGTCGTGCAGGGCCGCAGCCTGCGGCGAGGTGACGATGCCCAGGCCGCGCGGAAAGCGCGGCAGAGCACGTTTCTTCGCCGGGTCGAACAGGCCTTCCGCTTCCAGCTTGGCCTTCAGCTTGAGGAAGGCTTCGTATAGGCGTCCGGCGCCGGCGCGGCGGATCGCTTCGGCGCCCAGCTGGAATTCGCCGCGCGCTTCGTACAGCGAGGGCAGGGCGCGGATTTCCACGTGGTCACCGTTGGCCGGGGTGAAATCGGCGAACTGGTTGCGGCCGCGGAACATCACGCAACGCACCTGCGCATTTGCGTCCTTCAGGGAAAAATACCAATGGCCTGAGGCCGCGCGGATGAAGTTGGACACTTCGCCTTCCACCCACAAAAGCGGCAATTGCGACTCCAGCGCGCGCCGCGCCATGCGGTTGAGTTCGCTTACCGTCAGCACTGGCAGGCTGGGCGTGGGGTCGGGGAGATAGTCCGAAAATTCCATGGCGGGAAGGATAACGGCTTCTGTTCCGGCATGGTTCATGCACAGTCACCGGATTTTCACAAAATAATTTCGCCAATCCTATTGACGGCAGTCTGGATTTTATAACCAATTGAAATAATTGATTAAACTGGATTGATCATTTTTTGAGCCCTAAGGGGTTTTCCTTAGTAGACGGGCGTTTAGGGCCTCTGGGTGACAGTTCCTAACAGACTTATCCACATCAATTGTGGAGAACTCTTCAGCCCCAACAAAAATGCCGCTCGAGCAATTGGTGCTTGCCCAAACAGGCGCGCGGGCGCTACATTTCGTCTGTTGTTTTTTTGGGAGTGGTATCCAGTGCTTGCCATCATTGAGGCGGCCGGTTGGCCGATCTGGCCGTTGATTCTGGCGTCGGTCGTCGCCGTGGCCATCATCATCGAACGCGCCTACAGTCTGCGCAGCCGGGAAGTGGCACCCGCCGGCCTGCTGCTCGAAACCATCAAGTCCTATCAGGAACGTGGCGTCACTCAGGAGCTCGTCACGCGGCTCAGCGACGGTTCTCCGATGGGGCGGGTTTTCGCGACGGCATTGAAGAACGCCCACAACTCGCGCGAGATCATGAAGGAATCGATCGAGGAAGCCGGGCGCGCCGTCACCCACGAGCTCGACCGCTTTCTCACCTCGCTCGGCACCATCGCCAGCATGGCGCCGCTGCTCGGTCTCCTGGGCACCGTCATCGGCATGATCGAGATCTTCGGCGCGCAGACGTCCACTGGCACCAATCCCGGTCAACTGGCGCACGGCATTTCGATTGCCCTGTACAACACCGCATTCGGCCTGATCGTGGCGATCCCGGCGATGATTTTCTATCGCTTCTTCCGTGCCAAGGTCGAATCGCTGGTGGTCGACATGGAACAGCAGGCGATCAAGCTGGTGGAAATCGTCCACGGCGACCGGAAGTAAGTACGTCATGAATTTCAGAAGAGGTCGCAGGGAAGACTATCCGGAAATCAACCTGATTCCGTTTATCGACATCCTGCTCGTCATCGTGATTTTCCTCGCGGTGACCACCACCTACGCGCGCTTTGCCGAACTCAAGATCAACCTGCCCACCAGCACCGCCGAGCAGACGCCGACCCAGCCCAAGCAGATCGAAGTGGCCGTGGCTGAAAACGGCCGCTACCAGATCGACAGCAATGCCATCGGCGATGCCACCGTCGACCAACTGGCCACCGCGCTGAAGCAGGCCGCCGGCGACCTGACCGATCCGGTCGTGATCATCAATGCCGATGCGCGGGCCACGCATCAATCCGTGGTGAACGTGATGGAAGCGGCGCGCCGGGTCGGACTCGCCCGCATTACCTTCGCCACCCAAACCGCGCCTTAAGCGGGCGCGACCATGCTGTCCCGGCAAACCCTGTGGGCGCGCACCGGCGTGCTCACCCTGCTGCTTCTGCCGCTCTCCCTGTTGTTTGCTGTCGTGTCCGGGCTGCGCCGCCTGGCGTATCGGCACGGCTGGCTGGCCTCGGTCGCCGTCGGCGTGCCGGTGCTCATCGTCGGCAACATCACCGCCGGCGGCAGCGGCAAGACCCCGCTGGTGATCTGGCTGGTAAACCACCTGCGCGCCCAGGGCTATCGCCCGGGCGTGGTCAGCCGCGGCTACGGCGGCGTCGCGCGCGACTGCGTCGACGTGCAGCCCGACAGCCTGCCGGCCGAAGTGGGCGACGAACCTCTATTGATCCAGTTGAAAACAGGCGCCCCGGTCGTGGTCGGGCGCGACCGGGTGGCTGCGGCGCGTAGCCTGCTGGCGCGTCATCCCGGGGTGGACGTGATCGTGTCCGACGACGGCCTGCAGCATTACCGCCTGCGGCGCGACATCGAACTTGCCGTGGTCGATGCGGCAATTGGGCTGGGCAACGGCTGGCCGCTGCCGGCCGGGCCGCTGCGCGAACCCAAAGGCCGCCTTGCCAGCGTGGACGCGGTGATCCAGGTGGTGCGCGGCCCGGTGCCGCCGCGGGCGATCGATCGCGCCTGGCGTGCCGACTACACGGTGGGGCAGGCTTACCGGCTGCGCGCCCCGCGCGAAACAGCGGCGCTTACCGATCTGCCGCTGCGCGATTGGCTGGCCGTCACCGGCATCGGCAGGCCGCAGGGCTTCTTCGACATGCTGCAGCAGCAGGGCGTCCGTTTCAGCCCGCGCGCCTTCGCCGATCATCATGCTTTCCAGCCGCAGGACCTGCCGGCCGACGGCGCAGTACTGATGACGGAAAAAGACGCGGTAAAATGCCAAGGGTTCGCAGGAGAACACTGGTGGGTGGTGCAACTGGATGTCGCCCCGGAAGCCGGATTCATTCACTGGTTGGACGCACGCCTCAGACAATAACAAGCAGGGCGTGCTAGTCGAAGGAGGGAACGAATGGGACATCAGCATTCTGATTGGAGCGACCGCCGCCATGCCAGCCGCTGGCACGAGCAGTCCGGTGACGCCGGTTTCTGGGTGCCCGATCGTTCCGAAATCTTCACCCAGTTTTTCACCCGCTACCTGTTTTTCGCGCTGGCGCTGATCTACTTCTCCACGCTGGCTGCCGTGTCCCCGGCGTTGTTCAGCATCGAGAACCTGCTGATCGCGCTGGGCGTGTATTTCCTCTTCAATTCCTGGTTTTTCATGCAGGCCCTGCAGGGGGTCACCCTGCTCAAGATCCGCAGCGCCATGTTTGCCGATCTGCTGATCGTCACCCTGTGCGTGATACACGATCCCAACCCGATCCCGCCCTCGGCGCTGGCCTTCCTGATGGTGCTGCTCGGCAACGGCATGCGCTACGGCATGCGCGTGTTTTCCGAAGTGCTCGGCGGCGTTTTCCTCGGCATGGCGGTTTCCTTCGCGGTACGTTATCGGCTGGGCGGTTTCGACATCACGGCGGGCGACGTGTTCTTCGGCGTGTTCTGGGTCAGCCTGGCGCTGTATGCCTACATCCTGATGGGCCGCATCGAGGGCCAGCGCCGCCAGCTCGATTACCGCAGCCGCTTCGATGCGCTCACCGGTCTGCTCAACCGCCATGGCCTGCTGGCGGCTGCCGAAAAAATATTCGACCGCTCGAACAAGGGCGTGCCTACCACTGTCTTGTTTGCCGACATGAACAAATTCAAGGAGGTCAACGACCGCTACGGACACGGCGTGGGCGACCGCGTGCTGGCCGAGTTCGCGCAGATCTTCAGCGAGTCGGCCGAGATGGGCGTATGCGGGCGCTGGGGCGGCGACGAATTCGTCGCCCTCCTGCCGCAGCGCACCGATGCGGAGATGGCCCAGATTTATGAACGCATCGGATCGCGCACCGATGCCTGGAGCCAGAGCAACGGCCTGACCATGGCGGTATGTCTCGGCGTCAGCCATGCCCCGCGCGACGGCCATGACCTGACGACGCTGCTGTCGGTCGCCGACATTCAGCTTTATCAAAGCAAATCTCACCGGCCCGAAGCGGCGGGTGAGCCTGCCAACTACGGAACCCTGATCGATGAACCCAAAGCTACTTGAAATCCTCGTCTGCCCGGTCTGCAAAAGTCCGCTCGAATGGAAGAAGCCCGCGGGTGAGCTGGTGTGCCGCGCCTGCCGCCTGGCCTATCCCATCCGTGATGACATTCCGGTGATGCTGCCGGAAGAAGCGCGCACCCTGAATCCCGACGAAATCGACAAACGCTGAGCGCGATGCATTTTCGCGTCGTCATCCCCGCACGCTATGCGTCGAGCCGCCTGCCGGGCAAGCCGCTGGCCGACATCGGCGGCAAGCCCATGGTGCTGCGCGTGCTGGAGCGTGCCCTGCAGGCCGGCGCCGAATCGGTGGTGATCGCCACCGACGACGTGCGCGTGCAGCAGGCGGTCGAGGCCGCCGGTTATCAGGCCCTGATGACGTCGCCGGAACACCAGTCCGGCACCGAGCGCCTGGTCGAGGTGGCCGAAACCCTGGGCTGGTCCGACGACACCCTGGTGGTGAACGTGCAGGGCGACGAACCGCTGATCGATCCCGCGCTGATCCGCGAAGCGGCGCGCCAGCTGGTGCTGCACGACGACGCGGTGATGGCCACGCTGGCCCACCCGATCCACGACCACGCCGACTTCATCAATCCCAACGTCGTCAAGGTCATCGCCGACGAAGCCGGCTATGCGCTCTATTTCAGCCGCGCGCCGATCCCCTGGCCGCGCGACGCGTTCGCCGCCAAGCAGGCGATGCCGCACGAACTCGGCGCGCTGCGCCACATCGGCCTGTATGCCTACCGCGCCGGATTCCTGCGCACCTATGCCGGCCTAGCCAGTTCGCCGCTCGAACGCTACGAGATGTTGGAGCAATTGCGGGTGCTGGGGCACGGCTACCGCATCAGCCTCGGGATCACGCCCCTGGCGCCCGCCCCGGGCGTCGACACGCCGGACGACCTGGCGCGGGTTCGCAGCCTGTTTGCGGCTGCATAGCAGCCTCTTGAATCCGCCAATAAAATTTTTTAAGTGTTGCGCAGGCCGCCCTTGCCTTAGGCTAACGCGGTTCGACACATCCATACACAAGGGAGACATGCAATGCGTTTGATTCTGTTGGGCGGCCCCGGCGCCGGCAAAGGTACCCAGGCCAATTACATCAAGGAAAAATACGGCATTCCGCAAATTTCCACCGGCGACATGCTGCGTGCGCAGATCAAGGCCGGCACCGAGCTGGGCATGAAGGCCAAGGCCATCATGGACGCCGGCGGCCTGGTTTCCGACGACATCATCATCGGCATGGTCAAGGAGCGCCTGAAAGAAGCCGATTGCCAGAAAGGCTACCTGTTTGACGGCTTCCCGCGCACCATCCCGCAGGCCGAGGCGATGAAAGCTGCCGGCGTGCCGATCGACTACGTGGTCGAGATCGACGTCGCCGACGAGGAGATCGTCAAGCGCATGTCCGGCCGCCGCGTCCACGTCGCTTCGGGCCGCACCTACCATGTCGTGTTCAACCCGCCCAAGGTGGCCGGCAAGGACGACGTGACGGGTGAAGACCTGATCCAGCGCGACGACGACACGGAAGAAACCGTGAAGAAGCGCCTCGACATCTATCACGCGCAGACCGAACCGCTGGTGAAGTACTACGGCGACTGGGCCGCACGCGGCGATGCCGGCGCGCCCAAGTACGTCAAGGTCGCAGGCACCGGCAAGGTCGAAGGCATTCGCGATTCGATTTTTGCCGCACTGGGCTAAGCCAGGAACCCGCAACGATGCCGCAGCAGATTCACCCGATGACCGACACCGAACGCTGGGTCGTCCAGCAGGCGGTCAACGAGCGTTACGGCCGGGGCGTCGTGGTTCAGGATGTCGAAACCGAAATCCGCCTGCATATCGACGACCGTGAACTGACGCTGTGCCCGGGCTTTTACTGGAACGAGCACGGCTGTCATTTCGTTCTTTCCAAGACCGGCGATTCGCGCTATCGCAGCATGTTCTTCTACCGCATCCGTGATCGCTTCGCGACCGGACGCGAGGAATACGACGACATCGGCGACTGCGTCACCACGCTGCTGAAAATGCAGGCCGACGAGGCAGCCAAGCGCCTGGCCGAGGAAGAAGCGTCCGGCACCAGTTGATATTTGAAGCCAGCCGCGTGCTGGCTTTTTGTTTTTGAAAAAAGCCATCAGAACCATCTAGGAGACAACACATCATGGCGAAGAAAATGAACGCCTTTTACGCACAGTCCGGCGGCGTCACCGCCGTCATCAACGCCTCGGCCTGCGGCGTGATCGAAACCGCACGCAAGCACAAGGACAAGATCGGCAAGGTCTACGCCGGCCGCAACGGCATCATCGGCGCGCTCACCGAAGACCTGATCGACACCACCAAGGAATCCGCCGCCGCCATCGCCGCGCTGCGTTCCACGCCGTCGGGCGCCTTCGGCTCCTGCCGTTTCAAGATGAAGTCGCTGGAAGAAAACAAGCGCGAATACGCACGCCTGATCGAAGTGTTCAAGGCGCACAACATCGGCTACTTCTTCTACAACGGCGGCGGCGACTCGGCCGACACCTGCTTCAAGGTCAGCCAGCTGTCCGAGTCGATGGGCTATCCCATCCAGGCCATCCACGTGCCGAAGACCGTCGACAACGACCTGCCCATCACCGACTGCTGCCCCGGCTTCGGATCGGTTGCCAAGTACATCGCCGTGTCCACGCTCGAAGCCAGCTACGACGTGCGCTCGATGGCCAAGACGTCGACGAAGGTGTTCGTGCTCGAAGTGATGGGCCGCCACGCCGGCTGGATCGCCGCTGCCGGCGGCCTGGTCGAGGACCACGGCATTCCGGTCGTAATCCTGTTCCCGGAGATCGAATTCGACCAGAATAAATTCCTCGCGCGCGTCGACAATCTGGTGAAGGAACACGGCTACTGCACCGTCGTCGTGTCAGAAGGCTGCCACTACCCGGACGGCAAGTTCCTCGCCGAGCAGGGCACGCGTGATGCCTTCGGTCACGCCCAACTGGGCGGCGCCGCGCCGGTGGTCGCCAACATGATCAAGGACGCGCTCGGCCACAAGTTCCACTGGGCCGTCGCCGACTACCTGCAGCGTGCCGCGCGCCACATCGCTTCCAAGACGGATGTGAAGCAGGCCTACGAACTCGGCAAGAAAGCCGTCGAACTCGCGATCAAGGGCCACAACTCGGTGATGCCGACGGTCGACCGCCTTTCCGACGTGCCGTACAAGTACAAGATCGGCATGGCCGACCTGAAGGACGTCGCCAACGTCGAGAAATTCATGCCGCGCGACTTCATCACCAAGGACGGCTTCGGCATCACGCCCAAGTGCAAGCGCTACCTGTCGCCGCTGATCCAGGGTGAGGACTATCCGAAGTACAAGGACGGCCTGCCGGTGTATGTGACGTTGAAGAACGTCGCGGTGGCTAAGAAGCTGGCTGCGTTCAAGCTGTAAGCGATTCAGGGAATTTGAGAACCGATGACGCTCGATCGCGCCAAACAACTGCTCAAGGTGCAAGCCGACTTCGGCGGCTTTTACAACGGCAATTCAGCCAAGCTGATTTTGTCCGAGGTGCAGCGCGAGCATGGGCAGGACGCGGTCGACCAGATGATCAGGGAATTGGAGCTGGACCGGATTTTCGGGTTCGAGCCCGGCACGCGGTTCGAAGGCGGGCTGGCAATGGGTAAGTAGTGGTAAGGGAACGGTAGCGCATGCTGCCGTTTTTTTTTGGGGTTCAGAGGAGATAAAGATCATGAATGAAGGATTGTTGTTCGCCCTCGTGGCGGCGGTGCTCGCACTGCTCTACGGGATCATATCGATCAAGTGGATTCTGGGATTGCCCACTGGCAACGACCGCATGCGAGAAATCGCAGCGGCCGTGCAGGAAGGCGCGTCTGCCTACCTGAACCGGCAATACACCACCATCGGGATTGTCGGCGTGATCCTGCTGATCGCGAT
>JAABQU010000234.1 GCA_011391285.1 Thiobacillus sp. | reverse complement strand
CTGCCCGGCCGCGGCAAGATGACCACGACGGGCAAACTCGGCGAGGTGATGCAGGAGTCCATCCAGGCTGCGCTGTCCGTGGTGCGCTCACGCGCGCGCAAGTTGGGAATCGAGGAAGACTTCTACCAGAAGCGCGACATCCACATCCACCTGCCGGAAGGCGCGACGCCGAAAGACGGCCCGTCGGCCGGCATCGCAATCTGCACCTCGATGGTGTCGATCCTCACCGGGATCCCGGTGCGTGCGGACGTGGCGATGACGGGTGAAATCACGCTGCGCGGTGAAGTGCTGCCGATCGGTGGCCTCAAGGAAAAACTGCTGGCGGCGCATCGTGGCGGAATCAAGACGGTGCTGATCCCTCAGGAGAACGTCAAGGACCTGACCGAGATCCCGGACAACATCAAGAACAAGCTCGACATTCATCCGGTCAAGTGGATCGAGCACGTTCTTGAGCTGGCGCTGGAACGTGTGCCCGAGGCTTTGCCCGACGAACCGGAAGTGGAAACACCAGCAATCGCTGTGCCAGAAGAAGGAAAAACCACGGCTGCAGCGATCAAGCACTAGGTGCTTTCTAACCACTCATCTGAATCCCGCGCCAGCCGCGGGATTTTTTTGTCCAGTGCCCGGAAAACCGCTTGACACAAGGTTTTGCGGGTTGCTATAAAACGGCCACAGGGTTTTCCTGTGCCACTTGAGTGAAGGGGACAACACGTGAACAAATCCGAATTGATTGATGCCATCGCCGACTCGGCTGACATTTCGAAAGCTGCTGCTGGTCGTGCGCTGGACGCAACGGTTGAGGCGGTCAAGAAGGCGCTGAAGAAGGGTGACATCGTGACCCTGGTGGGTTTCGGTAGCTTCTATGTCGGCAAGCGTGCCGCACGCACCGGTCGCAACCCGCGCACTGGCGCCTCCATCAAGATCAAGGCCGCCAAGGTACCGAAGTTCCGCGCCGGCAAAGGTCTGAAAGACGCCATCAATTAATAAAAAGTCATTTTGCATTTGGCAAGACCGGTAAAAATGTTGTAGAATTTTGGTCTTTGTCGGGTGCTTAGCTCAGCTGGTAGAGCGTCGCCCTTACAAGGCGAATGTCGGGGGTTCGAACCCCTCAGCACCCACCAGCCGGGTCAAGAATAACAAGCGGTCAAAATATAAGCAGCACAGATTTTTTGTAGCACAAGGGAGTGGTAGTTCAGTTGGTTAGAATACCGGCCTGTCACGCCGGGGGTCGCGGGTTCGAGTCCCGTCCACTCCGCCAACATCAAAAAGGCGAACGCGAGTTCGCCTTTTTTCATTTCAGAGATTTATCAGTACCTCAAAGCAATCTCAGCCGAGTTGGATCGAGGCAAATTTAATCGAATCCAGGGGAGACGCGAGGTGCAAAGTGCGCGAAAATTCGCGTTGACGTTTTTACCGGAGTAGAAAACAGTGCTCGAAGCAATCCGCAAACATGCAAAGGGTTGGCTGGCCAAAGTCATACTCGGCTTGATCGTAATTACCTTCGCCCTGTTTGGCGTGGATTCCTATATGTCGGGCGATCGCAGTGGCGGCGTGGTGGCCGAAGTGGGCGACATGGGGATTTCGCGCGAGGAACTAACGCGGGAGATACAGGGACAGAGCGACCGCATGCGCGAGACGCTTGGCCCGGCCTATGATCCTGCCGTAATCGAATCGGCCGACTTTCGCAAGCAGGTGCTCGACAACCTGATCGAGCGCAAGGCCATGTTGCAGGAGGCACAAAAGCTCAAGTTTCGAGCGCCCGATTCCTACATTGCATCGGTTCTGGGCCAGATACCGTCCTTTCAGCAGGATGGCGCGTTTTCCCAGCAACGCTATGAGGCGGTGCTGCGCCAGAACGGCCGCACCCCGGCACAGTTTGAGAGCGAACTGCGTCAGGCTTTCATGCTGGAAGCCATCAGCAGTCCGATTTCGCTCGCAACCATTCCGTCGAGTACTTCGCTGACACAGATCGCGCGCCTGGTGGCGCAGCAACGTGAAATTTCGTGGGCAGACATTCCCGCATCGGCAGTGGCGTCGGAAATCAAAGTGACGCCGGCGGACGTCGAACGTTATTACGCGGCCAACAAGGCCGAATTCACCGATCCCGAGGAAATCCGCGCCGAGTATCTGGTGCTGGATATCGCCGCGGTGGCGGCGGGCATCGCGGTGAGCGATCAAGCGGTGGCGGATTATTACGCGGCCAATGCCGCGCAGTTTGGCCAGCCTGAACTGCGCAGCGCCAGCCATATCCTGATCGTCGTGGATAAAAATGCGGATGCAGCGACGCGCGAACAGGCCCTGAAGAAAGCGACAGAACTTTACGAAACGCTGAAGAAGGCTCCGCAGCGCTTTGCCGAGTTGGCGCGCGCCCAGTCGCAGGATCCGGGCTCGGCTGCGCAGGACGGCAGTCTCGGCAGCTTTGGCCGCGGCATGATGGTCAAGCCGTTCGAGGATGCGGTGTTCAGCATGAAGCCGAATGAAATCCGCGGGCCGGTGGAGAGCGATTTCGGCTATCACATCATCCGCCTGGATGGCATCGAGCCGGCCCAGACCGCGCCGCTGTCCGAGGTGCGAGCCGTGGTGGTGGACGAGTTGCGCAAACAGCAGGCGCAGCGGGTTTTTGCTGACCTGGCAGAGAATTTCAGCAACCAGGTGTACGAAAACGCTGACAGCCTGCAGCCCGCGGCGGCGGCGGCCAAGTTGGTCGTTCGGCAAAGTGGCTGGATGACCTCCAAGAATGCGCAGCCACCCTTCAACCATGCCGGCCTGTCATCCGCGCTGTTCAGCCCGGAGTCGATCAAGTCCAGGCAAAACACCGAGGCGATCGAAGTCGAGCCGGGCACGCTGGTCGCGGCGCGGGTGGCAGAACATCGTGCTGCACGCTTGCGTCCGCTGGCTGAGGTGTCTGCCTCGATCGAGGCCAAGCTGCGCGCCGAGCAGACCGCCTCGTTGCTGGCGCAAAAGGGCGACGCCACCCTGCAGGCACTGGCGAAAGGCGAGGAAGCAGGCTTGACGTGGTCGGCTTTCCAGGTGGTGGGGCGCCAGGCCTCGGCCGAGTTCAACGCGGCCGGTGCCAAGGCGGTATTCAGGGTCAATGCCGACAAGCTGCCGGCCTACACCGGCTTTGCTCGACCTGACGGCTCTTACCGCATCGTGCGGGTGAGCCGTGTGCTGGAAGCACCTGCAATGGATCCGATGCTGCAGGCATCGATTGAATCCGGCGTCACCCAGGCGCTGCAGCGCGCGGATATGCAGGCGATGATCACGCTGATCAAGGCCGGACAGAAGGTGAAGATCCAGCCGAATGCGATCGAAGGCAGATAAGCCGCTCGTATGACCAACAAAGAACGCGCCCTGATGGCGCGTTTTTTGTTGGGCTCGGCTGACGGATTATTCCGCGCCGGCAGTGGAGTTGAAGCCGCAGTCGACGTAGGTGATTTCGCCGGTGATGCCGGAGGCCAGGTCGGAGAGCATGAAGGCGGCGGCGTTGCCGACTTCGTCGATCGTCACGTTCCGGCGTAGCGGGGCGTTCTTGGCGACGATGTCGAGTTTTTCGCCAAAGTTGGCGATGCCGCTGGCGGCCAGCGTCTTGATAGGGCCGGCGGAAATCGCGTTGACGCGGATGCCCTTGGGCCCGACGCTTTGCGCCATGTAGTACACGCTGGATTCCAGGCTGGCCTTGGCCAGACCCATGACGTTGTAATTGGGAACGGAACGGACTGCACCCAGATAGGAGAGCGTCAGGAGTGCCGCTTGGCGGCCTTCCATCATCGGCAGCGCGGCCTTGGCCAGTGCGGCAAAGCTGTAGGAACTGATGTCGTGCGCGATACGGAAATTTTCGCGGGTGACCGCGGAGAGATAATCGCCGGCCAGGGCATCCTTCGGTGCAAACGCGATCGAGTGCACCAAGCCGTCGAGACCGTCCCAGTGCTTGGCGAGTTCGACGAACAAGGCGTCGATCTGCTCGTCGCTGCCGACGTCGCACGGGAACACCAGGTCGGAGCCGAATTCCTTGGCAAATTCGGTGACGCGATCCTTGATGCGTTCGCCCTGATAGGTGAAGGCCAGTTCAGCGCCTTCGCGCTTGCACGCGGCGGCAATGCCATACGCGATGGATCGGTTGGATATGACGCCGGTGATGAGCAAACGCTTGCCTGCAAGAAATCCCATAATGGTCTCGAAGAGTTGAGAATCCGGTGATTATAACGGCTGACGTTGTCTGCGCGCTTGGGTACACTTGCGCCATGACGCGCTTGGGAGTGATTCTGCTGGGAGTTGGACTGAGCCTGATGGCAGGCTGCACCGACAGCTGGAACAATCCCTACCCTGGCAGCAACACTGGCGAAAATGTGCTCTACAGCGCGTTTTCAGAGCGCCCCAAGCACCTCGATCCGGCGCGTTCCTACAGCTCGAACGAAGTCGAGTTCACCGGCCAGATTTACGAGCCGCCGCTGCAGTACCACTTTCTCAAGCGCCCGTATGAACTGATCCCGCTGACCGCCGAGGCCGTTCCCAAGCCACGCTATGTCGATGCGGCCGGCAAGCCGCTGCCGGACGATGCAGCCGCAGCAGTGATTGCCGAAAGCCACTACGAAATCCGCATTCGTCCCGGCATCCGCTATCAGCCTCACCCGGCATTTTCACGCGACGCGGCAGGGCGCTATCACTACCATGCGCTGACGGCTTCGGAGCTTGCGGGAAAAACCCGCATCGGTGATTTCGAGCACACCGGCACGCGCGAACTGCTGGCAGCCGATTACGTGTACCAGATCAAGCGGCTGGCCAATCCCAGACTGAGCTCACCCATCCTTGGACTGATGAGCGAGCACATCGTCGGCCTGAAGGCGCTGGGGGAAGCGCTTGAGAAAGCGGCCCGCGAGCAGCCCGATGCGGCGCTGAAGCTGGACGATTTTCCGCTCGCCGGGGCGGAAGTGGTGGATCGCCACACCTACCGAATCCGCATCAAGGGCAAGTACCCGCAGTTCATCTACTGGCTGGCGATGCCGTTCTTTGCGCCGGTGCCGTGGGAGGCCGAGGTGTTCTACGCCCAACCCGGCATGGCCGACCGGAACCTCACGCTCGACTGGCAACCCGTCGGTACCGGCCCGTTCTACCTGGCGGAGAACGATCCCAACCGTCGCATGGTGCTGAAGAAAAATCCGCATTTCCACGACGAAACCTATCCGATGGAGGGCAGTGAAGAAGACCGCCGGGCCGGGCTGCTGGCCGATGCCGGCAAGCCGCTGCCGCGGGTGGATGAGGCCGTGTTCAGTTTGGAAAAGGAAACCATTCCCTACTGGAGCAAATTCCTGCAGGGCTATTACGACAGCTCCGGCATCAGTTCCGACAGCTTCGACCAGGCCGTGCAGTTCACCTCCGGCGGTGATCCACAGCTCACCGACAGCATGCGCGACCAGGATATTCACCTGATCACCGCGGTGGCGGCTTCGATCTGGTACGTCGGATTCAACATGCTCGACCCGGTGGTCGGCGGCCTGGGCGAAGATCGCCAGAAGTTGCGGCAGGCGCTTTCCATCGCCTTCGACTACGACGAGTTCATTTCGATCTTTCTCAACGGCCGCGGCATTCCCGCACAGGGGCCGATCCCGCCCGGCCTGTTCGGCTATGTCGAGGGCGAGACCGGGTTGAACCCCTATGTGTACGAGGCGCGCGACGGCAGGGTCCAGCGCCGATCGGTCGAGACCGCCCGAAAACTGCTGGCCGAGGCGGGCTATCCGAACGGCCGCAATGCCAAGACGGGTGAACCCCTGGTGCTGTATTTCGACACCATGGCGAGCGGGCCGGATGCCAAGTCCCGGCTCGACTGGATGAAGAAGCAGCTCGACAAAATCAACGTGCAACTGGTGGTGCGCGGCACCGACTACAACCGCTTTCAGGACAAGATCCGCAAGGGCAATGCACAGCTGTTCGAATGGGGCTGGAATGCCGACTATCCCGACCCGGAAAACTTCCTGTTCCTGCTGTATGGTCCGCACAAGAAAGTCGGCAGCGGCGGCGAGAATGCGGCCAACTACGACAACCCTGAATTCAACCGCCTGTTCGAGCGCATGAAGGACATGGACAACGGTCCCGAGCGGCAGCAGGTGATCGACGCCATGCTGGAGATCGTGCGCCGCGATGCGCCGTGGATCTTCGCCTACTACCCCAAATCCTTCGGCCTGCGCCACGGCTGGGTGCATAACGTCAAGCCCAACCTGATGGCCAACAACACGCTCAAATACCGCCGCATCGACCCGGGCCTGCGCGAAACCCGGCGCGACGCATGGAACCAGCCGGTACTTTGGCCGATCATCCTGCTGGTGGCAGGAATGGTCGCCGTCATCGCGCCGGCGGTGATCGCGTGGCGACGGCATGAAAGGAAAACCGCCTGATGGGCGCCTACATCCTGCGCCGCCTGCTGTATGCGATTCCGATCCTGATCGGGGTGAATCTGCTGACCTTCGCATTGTTCTTCGTCGTCAACACGCCGGACGACATGGCGCGGCTGCAACTCGGCGCCAAGCACGTGACGCCGGAGGCGATCGAGCGGTGGAAGACCGAGCACGGCTACGATAAGCCGCTGCTGCTGAACGCCAAGGAGGAAGGCGCGGCGCAATTCACCGACACCATCTTCTTCCAGCATTCGGCGGCGATGTTCGCGTTCGAGTTCGGCAAGGGCGACGACGGCCGCGACATCGGCAACGAGATTCGCACCCGCATGGGGCCGAGCCTGGCGATCGCGCTGCCGGTCTTCGTCATTGGCCTGATGGTCAACATCACGTTTGCGCTGCTCATGGTGTTCTTCCGTTCCACCTACCTCGATTTGTGGGGGGTGGTGCTGTGCGTGGTGCTGATGTCGATCTCGGGATTGTTCTACATCATTGCCGGGCAGTACTTCATCGCCAAGCTGTGGAACCTGCTGCCGATCTCGGGCTTCGCCGAGGGTATCGACGGCCTCCGTTTCATCCTGCTGCCGGTTCTGGTCAGCGTGGTGGCGGGCATCGGCAGTGGCTCGCGCTGGTATCGCACCATTTTTCTCGAGGAAATCGGCAAGGACTACGTGCGTACTGCGCGCGCCAAGGGCCTGGGCGAAGTCCGCGTGCTGTTCCGCCACGTGCTGAAGAACGGCATGATCCCGATCCTGACCGGTGCGGTGGTGGTGCTGCCGCTGCTGTTCATGGGCAGCCTCATCACCGAATCCTTTTTCGGCATTCCCGGGCTGGGCAGCTACACCATCGACGCCATCCAGGCGCAGGATTTCGCCGTGGTGCGCGCGATGGTGTTCCTTGGCTCCTTCCTTTACATCGCCGGTCTCATCCTGACCGACATTTCCTATTCGTGGGTCGATCCGCGGGTGCGGCTGCAATGAGCTTCGGTGCATTCAACTTCTTGCCTGTGATCCTGTGGACCGATGCGCTGATCTTCGCGCTGCTGGCAGCGGTGGCCACGCTGGTCTGGTTCATTCGCCGCCAGGAGCATCTGCGGGCACCGTGGCGAGTCGTGGCGCAACGCCCCATGGCGATGGGCGCTGCGCTGGTGCTTGGCGTGTTCGTCGTCATCGGCCTGCTCGATTCGCTGCATTACCGCGAGCGCCTGGCCGACAGCCCGGCGGATGCCCCGCAGTACTCGGTCGAAGTACTGTCCGCGTTCGATGCGCTGGTGGGCGAACTGCGCACGCACAAGGAAAAAACCTATTCGTCGCCGCTGGCGATGCAGCTGTACGCCAAGGAATTCATCGAACGCGATGGCGTGACGGTGCGCGATTATCCGCGCCTGCAATTCGGCGGCGCCCACCTGCAACATCTGGACGAGCGCCTGCCCGACATCACCCGTCGCACCCTTGCAGGCGTTGCGCAGGGTGCGCTGGCGAGCATGCTGCTGCTGGGCCTGCTGGCTGCCTGGCAGGCGCGGCGGATGCGGCTTTCGATGGGTGCATGGCTCGCCGCGTGGTGGCGGGGCGCGCTGAACTGGCCGGCGCGGACGGTCGTGTTCGGGGTGGCGCTGCTGCTGATGGCGGCGGGCGTGATCGCGCAGCTGGCGTCCGGCTATCACGTGCTGGGCACCGACAAGGTGGGGCAGGACGTGCTCTACATCAGCCTCAAGAGCATTCGTACCGGGTTGGTCATTGGCACGCTGACGACCCTGGTCACGTTGCCGCTGGCGATCGGCTTCGGAATCGCCGCCGGCTATTTCCGCGGCTGGGTCGACGACGTCATCCAATACATCTACACCGTGCTCAATTCCATCCCGGGCGTGCTGCTGATCGCGGCCGCGGTGCTGATCGTTCAGGTCTACATCGAGTCCAATCCTGAAATATTCGATACCGCCGCCGCGCGCGCCGACATCCGCCTGCTGGCGCTCTGTCTCATCATGGGCGTCACCAGCTGGACCGGACTCGCGCGCCTCTTGCGCGGGGAATCGCTCAAGCTGCGCACGCTGGATTACGTCGAAGCGGCGCGCGCCTTCGGCGTGTCGCACAGCCGCATCATCAGCCGGCACATCTTTCCCAACGTCTTCCACCTGGTCCTCATCGCGATCGTGCTCGATTTCTCTGGTCTGGTGCTGGCCGAGGCGGTGCTGTCCTACGTCGGCGTCGGCGTCGATCCCTCGATGTACAGCTGGGGCAATATGATCAACGGCGCCCGTCTGGAACTCGCGCGAGAGCCGGTCGTCTGGTGGCAACTTGGCGCGGCGTTCATGTTCATGTTCACCCTGGTGCTGGCCGCCAACCTGTTTGCAGACGGCGTGCGCGACGCCTTCGATCCCCGCCTGGGAGGCCGGCGATGAGGTCCCTGCTCGAGGTGCGTGACCTCGTCACCGGCTTCGGTTCCACGCGTGTGGTCGATGGCGTGTCGTTCCGGGTCGCCGCCGGCGAGACGTACGCGCTGCTGGGCGAATCCGGCTGCGGCAAGTCGATCACCGCGCTGTCGCTGATGCGGCTGCTGCCGGACGGCGGTCGCGTCGTGTCGGGTAGCGTGCATCTCGGTGAAACCGACGTGCGGGCCCTGCCCGAGCGCGACATGCGGGGCGTGCGCGGCGGCGGCATGGCGATGATTTTCCAGGAGCCGATGCTGGCGCTGAATCCGGTGATGAAGGTGAGCACGCAGATCACCGAAGCGCTGGCCCTGCACCGGCAACTGACCGGGCAGGCGGCGCACGATGCCGCGCGCGCGCTGCTCGATGCAGTGGGCGTGCCCGATGCGGCGCGCAGGCTCGACAGCTATCCATTTGAATTGTCCGGCGGCCTGCGCCAGCGCGTGATGATCGCGATGGCGCTGGCGGGCGAGCCCCGGCTGCTGATCGCCGACGAACCGACCACGGCGCTCGACGTGACCATCCAGGCGCAGGTGCTCGACGTGCTGCGCCGGCTCAAGACAGAGCGGCAGATGGGCATGCTGCTGATCACGCACGACCTCGGTGTGGTGGCGGAGAATGCCGACCGCGTCGGCGTGATGTATGCCGGCGAACTGGTGGAGGAGGGGGCGCGCGACGTGTTCTTCGCCTCACCGCAGCATCCTTACAGCCGCATGCTGTTCGAGGCGCTGCCGCACCCCGGCGATGGTGGGCGGCTGACCACGATTCCCGGCCAGGTGCCGAAGCTCGATGACCCGCTGCGCGGCTGCCGCTTTGCGCCGCGCTGCCCGCATGCCGTTGCGCGCTGTCGCGAGGAATCACCGGACTGGCAGGAACGCAATGGCCAGCTGGTTCGCTGCCATCTGGCCGGGGCCTTGCCGCCAAGCCAGGTGCGGGAAGCCACCGCACACGCGAAGGCGGCGGCGTCGCACGCCCTGCTGCAGGTGGACGGCCTCAAGGTGCATTTCCCGATCCGGCGCGGGCTGATCCAACGCACGGTCGGCCACGTGCGCGCGGTCGATGACGTGTCGCTGGATATCCCGGCCGGCCGCACGCTGGCGCTGGTGGGCGAGTCCGGTTGTGGCAAGACCACGGTGGGCAAGGCGCTGCTGCAGTTGATCGAGCCGACCGCGGGCCGCATTGCGCTGGACGGCGAAGTGATCACCGCGAAGAATGCCGTGACCCTGCGGCGCCAGGCGCAGATGGTGTTCCAGGATCCCTACAGCTCGCTCAATCCGCGCATGCGGGTTGCGGACATCTTGCTCGAGGGCATGGACGCGCTGGGCGTGGGCGCGGCGCGCGACCGCCGCGATGCGGTGGCGCGCCTGCTTGATCAGGTGGGGCTGCCTGACGATGCCGGCGGGCGCTATCCCCATGCGTTTTCCGGCGGCCAGCGCCAGCGCATTGCGATCGCGCGGGCGCTTGCGGTGTCGCCGCGGCTGGTGATCTGCGACGAACCCACCAGCGCGCTCGATGTGTCGGTGCAGGCGCAGATCCTCAACCTGCTGAAGGATCTGCAGAACGATCTGGGGCTGGCCTACCTCTTCATCACCCACAACCTCGCGGTGGTCGAGTATCTGGCGCACGCGGTGGCTGTGATGTATCTCGGTCGCATCGTTGAGCACGGCACTGCGGCCGACGTTTTGCGTTCACCGCGCCATCCCTATAGCCAGGCGCTGGTGAGCGCGGTGCCGCGCATCGAGTCGCACGCCGGCGAAGGCATCATCCGGCTGGCGGGCGACCAGCCGTCGCCGCTCAACCCGCCCGAAGGCTGCCACTTTCATCCGCGTTGCCCGCATGCCGGGGACGTCTGCCGGCGAATCTATCCCGACAAGACCGGTCTGGACGGCGGGCACTGGGTGCGCTGCCACTGGGTAGCGGGCCAGCTTTAAGATTTATCCAAGGAGCACTGATTGAATACAGGCAAACACAGCCGCAATTTCTGGATCGGCAACGGGGTTCTGGCCGTGGCGATGCTGACGCTGTTTTTCATGGGGCCGCTGTCGGACGCGCTGGGCATCTGGGCGGCGGTGCTGTGGATGGTGCTGGCCGCTGTGGGCATGGGCCTGGTGATGTCGGACAAGAGCGGCGAGCCGCCTGCACCCGACTGATCACGGGCTTCCTCCGCGCGATGTGAATCAGGGCTGGTTGACGACCACGGTCTGCCCCGCACGGACAATGCCGCTGCGATCCAGAACCGGATTCCATGCACGGATATCCGCCAGGCTGACGTCATACCGCTGAGCGATTTTCAAGAGGGTGTCGCCGCGCTGGACCGTGTAATGCGTCGGTCCGACAGGTTTTTCGGTGCCGCTTTCGAGGCTGACGGGCTGAATGGAGGGAGCGTCGTGATCGGCATTTTCGTTCGACGTCAGTCGAATGATCTGACCGGGTTTGAGTCGCTTGGTGAGTCCCGGATTCGCCGTGTTCAACTCGGTGACGGTCATCCCGTATCGACGGGCTATGCCAAACAGGGTGTCACCGCGTTGCACGACGTGTTGGAATGCGGACGATCCATGGGTTTCGGGCGCATTGCCGCCGCGCCGATTGACCGGAACCAGGATGGTCTGCGTGCGCAGGAGCTTGCCGCGCTTGAGAGAGACCGGATTGTGTTCCAGCAGGCGATCCACGCTGGCGCCGAAGCGCTTGGCAATGGCCTCGGGGCGTTCGCCCTTTTTCGCGGTGTAGGGCTTCCAGGAATCCCAGTCGCCGGTTTCCAGATTCCGCTGGAAGGTGTCGGTCTTGTCGACCGGCACCAGCAGATTCACCGGCGTGTCGGAACGGATGAGCTTGCGCGGGAAGGCTGCGTTCAGTGCCGCGAACTCATCGCTGGGCATGTCCGCCAGGCGCGCCGCGGAATGGAGGTCGATGCTGGCATGGACCGTGACCTGGTCAAAGTAGGGCTGGTTCGGCAGCGCGTTGATGGCGATGCCGTACTGTTCGGGCGCGCGGATCAGGTTGCGGATCGCCAGCAGCTTGGGAACGTACTGCCGGGTCTCGTTCGGCAGCGACAGGCTGGCGTAATCGGTGGGCAGGCCCAGCTGGACGTTTTTTTGGATTGCGCGCGCGATGCAGCCCTCGCCGCAGTTGTAGGCGGCCAGCGCCAGCTCCCAGTCACCGAAATCGAGAAACAGCTTGCCCAGGTAATCGAGTGCGGCATTCGTTGCGGCCGTGAAATCGCGGCGGCCGTCGTACCAGTTGTCCTGCCGCAGTCCGTAGTGGCTGCCGGTGGAGGGGATGAACTGCCAGATGCCGGAGGCGGCCGACGGCGAAAGTGCGGTGGAAACGAACGCGCTTTCGATCATCGGCAGCAGCGCGATTTCCATCGGCATGTCGCGCCGCTCGACTTCCTCGACGATGTGATAAAGGTAGGGCCGCGCGCGCTCGGTCAGGCGGTTAACGTTGCTTGGCCGTGCGGCGAACCAGGCTTCATGAACGCTCACGAGGGGATTCGTCTGATCCGCGTCATCGATCCCGAAGCCGCTGCGGATGCGCTGCCAGACATCGTCCTGGCTGGCTTCGGGGGTGGGTTCATCAAGCAAACTGTCGGTGCTGACCCATTCCAGAGTATGGATGACGGGAGCGGATTCTTCGGCCACGACGGCATGGCTCATGCACAGCGCCACTAAACTCAGGGTGAGCCGATTGACGCGCAGGTCGGCGAACTTGATTCCGGGCAAGACGGTCTCCCGTACTCAACATGCCCCCATCCTAGATTGCCGGATGGCGATGGTCAACCGTCCCAGGCGTCCTTGGCGGCTCTGATCGCGCCGAAGACCTCGGCCGGGCCGGGATGCGGGCGATTCAGGTACCGGGCGGCAAATGCCGTCATGTCGGAGTCGTGAAAACGCAGAAACGGATTGGTGGCCTTTTCCAGCGCCAGTGTGGACGGCAGGGTGGGACGGTCTTCTGCGCGCAGGGCACGGTCAGCGCGCTCCCGCTCCAGCAATGCAGGGTTGTTGCCGTCGATGGTTTTGGCAAAGTCAATATTGCTCAAGGTGTATTCGTGCGCGCAGCAGACCCGGGTAGCATCCGGCAGCGCTAAAATGGCATCGAGGCTAGCGGCCATCATCGTCGGGCTGCCTTCGAACAATTTTCCGCAGCCGCAGCCAAATACGGTATCGCCGCAGAACAGACAGCCGTGTCCGACATAGCTGATGTGGTCGAGCGTGTGGCCCGGCGTCGCCAGCACTTCGAAGTGCAAAACCGGTTCGGCGAGGTCCAGCGTGTCGCCACCGCGCAGGACGTGGGTGACATCGGGAATGCGCGGGTTGTCCGGGCCATAGATGGCACAGTCGTATCGTTGACGCAGCCGGGTGTTGCCGCCAGTATGGTCACGGTGGTGGTGCGTGATCAAAACCGCGGTGAGTTCCAACCCGTGCGCGTCCAGGTAGGTGATCAGCGGTGCGGGATCGCCGGGGTCGACAGCGATGGCGTGGCGGTCGTCGTGCCACACCCAGATGTAGTTGTCGTCGAACGCGGGCAGGGCTACGAGGGTCAACATGGCGGAGTGGTCAGACAACAAAAGGAAAGCCTATGTTATCCAAGCTGAACACGGAATGGTTTGAATCCCCGCTGGGACAGCATCTGCTGTTCCGCGAGCAGCGCTATTTCGACAACGCCGTATCGGATGTCTTCGGCTTCAATGCGGTTCAGGTCGGCCTGCCGCAACTCGATTTCCTGCGCAACAGCCGGATTCCGCTGCGTGTGACCTGCGCCGTCGAGCCGTCTGCCGACGTGCGGGCCGACCCCATGTTCCTGCCGTTCGAAAGCCAGTCGCTCGACCTGCTGCTGCTGCCGCATGTGCTGGAATTCAGCGCCAACCCGCATCAGGTGCTGCGCGAGGCCGAGCGTGTATTGCGTCCGGAAGGCCGTCTGGTGCTGGCCGGATTCAATCCGCGCAGCCTGTGGGGGCTGACGCGCGTGCTGCAGGGCGGCGAGCGCGGCTATCCCTGGAACGGCAATTTCCTCAACATTTCGCGGGTGAAGGACTGGATGGTCTTGCTGGGCATGGAGGTGGCGGCCGGCAGCATGTGCTGCTACCGGCCGCCGATCAACCGCGACAACTGGCTGCGGCGGATGCGCTTCATGGAACCGGCAGGCGACCGCTGGTGGGCGATGGGCGGCGGCGTGTATTTCCTGCAGGCGGTCAAGCGCGTGCAGGGCATGAACATTATTTTGCCGCAGTGGAAAACGCCAGTGGCACAGCGTTTATTATCGCCGGCTGCCAAAGTGGTCAATCTCAAACAGTATCGGGTACGTCGTGAACGCTGACACCATTTACATATATAGCGACGGCGCCTGCAAGGGCAATCCCGGCGCCGGCGGCTGGGGCGCCCTCCTGGTGACGGATGGGCACCGCAAGGAAATCTGCGGCGGCGAGGCCAACACCACCAACAACCGCATGGAAATGACCGCGGTGATCCGCGCGCTGGAATCGCTGAAACGCCCCTCCACGGTTGAGGTCCACACCGATTCCCAGTATGTGCAAAAGGGTATCAGCGAATGGGTGGCCGGCTGGAAGCGGCGCAACTGGCGCACCGCCGACGGCAAGCCGGTGAAGAACCAGGACCTGTGGCTGCAACTGGATTCCTTGAGCCAGTTGCACCGCATCGAATGGAAATGGGTGAGAGGCCATTCCGGCCATCCCGAAAACGAACGCGCCGATGCGCTCGCCAACCAGGGCGTGCTGCAGGCGCTGCAGAACGGTTAGAAACCATGCGGCAAATCATTCTCGATACCGAAACGACCGGCCTGGACCCCAACCAGGGGCACCGCATCATCGAGGTGGCGGCGGTGGAAATGGTCAACCGGAGACTGACCGGCAATCACCTCCACCGTTATGTGAACCCGGATCGCGACATCGATGCCGGGGCGATGCAGGTGCACGGCATCACGCCGGAATTCCTGCAGGACAAGCCGCGCTTTGCCGACATCGCGCAGGAATTCGTCGGCTTCATCGAGGGCGCCGAGCTCATCATCCACAATGCGCCGTTCGATGTCGGCTTTCTCAACATGGAACTGCGCCTGCTGGAGATGGCGCCGCTGCCGACCTGGTGCGACGGCGTGACCGACACCCTGGCCATGGCCAAGGCGCTGCACCCGGGGCAGCGCAACAACCTGGATGCGCTGTGCAAGCGCTATGGCGTGGACAACGCGGCGCGCACGCTGCACGGCGCATTGCTCGACTGCGAACTGCTGGCAGCGGTGTACCTGGCGCTGACGCGCGGCCAGGAGAGCCTGTCGATCGGGCTGGAAACGCGCAGCGCCGAGGCCAGCCAGGCGGCGGCGCGCACCCGCCCCAGGCCCGTCCTGCTGCAGGCATCTGCCGACGAGTTGGCTGAGCACGCCAGCCTGCTCGAAGCCATCGCGAAGGAAAGCAAGGGACCGTGCCTGTGGGGCGGGGAGCAGGTGACGAATTGACACGTTGGCTGACGCGCAGCCAGAACGTGTTCCAGGACGTCGTGTTGCTGGGCCTGGCTTGCGCCTGTCTGGCGCTGGTGACGCCGCCGGCCGTCGCCGCACGCGTGACGGTGGTGTTGAGCGACGATTCGCCCCCCTACCAGGAAGTCTATCAAGCCGTCCGCGACCATCTGCAAGGCGGCCCCCATGATCTCAGCCGAGCGTACGCCCAGGGCCTGACCACCGGCTCATTGGATGGAACGCATCTGGCCGTGACGGTGGGCGTACGCGCGGCCGAATCGGTGGCGACGCTGCCCGGGCGCACGCCCGTTCTGGCCGTGCTGGTGCCGCGTTCGTGGTATGCCAAAGGCGGGCGTGCCCGCCTCCTTGACAGCGGTCGCCGCAGCGTGGCGGCCATCTACCTTGATCAACCCTTCGAACGGCAGGCGGAGTTGATCCGCCTGGCGCTTCCCGATGCACAGCGCGCCGGCGTGCTGATGAGTGAGGATCAGGAGGGGCTGGTGGGAGAACTGGAGGCGGCACTTCAGGCACGTCAGCTGGGCCTGGTGTTGGGGATACTGCCCAGCGAGGGGCGGCTGATGAATACCCTCGAAAACGTCTTGTCGGAATCCGATGTGCTGCTGGCCGAAACCGATCCTCGGGTCTTCAACCGCAACACGGCGCAAAGCCTCCTTCTCACGTCCTACCGCTACCGCACCCCGGTATTGGGCTATTCGCATTCGCTGACGCGGGCAGGCGCGCTGTTGTCGCTGCACTCCAGCCCGGCGCAGATCGGCCGGCAGACCGCTGAATCGGTCATCGTCGCGCTTCAGGGGGGCGCGGTGCGTCTGCCGCCGCCAGCCCACCCTGTCTATTTCGGCATTTCAATCAATGAACAGGTCGCTCGCTCGCTGGGTTACACCCTGCCGCCGGAAGACGAACTGGAAAAACGTTTGGGGGCGCCACGTTGAGGATAATTTCATTGGGTATTCGCGGGCGCGTCATTGGTCTGGCCATGGTGCCGGTGGCCATCGTTGGCATGCTGCTGCTGTTCCAGCTCATCAGCGGGAAGATCGACGATCTCGATCAGTCGCTGCGCACCCGTGCCGCAGCCATTACCCGCCAGCTGGCGCCCGTGGCTGAATATGGCGTTGTCTCCGGCAATACCCAAGTGCTGCAGAGCCTGCTTCACAAGGTGGCGTTCGAGCCCGATGTTCGCGGCGTGGCCGTCTTCGACGACCAGGGCGAGCGGCTTGCGCACGTCGGTTCCGGTGATTGGGTGGAGCCGGCCCGGGGCAGGCTGCCCGCCGATCGCCTCCGTCAAATCGAATACACGGACCGGCTGGTCTACTACGCGCCGATCACCCGCACCGAGGTGGCGGTGGAGGATTTCAACGATGAACATTCCGCGGGGTCGGGCAGCGGGCCGCAGTTGCTGGGCTGGGTGGGCCTGGATGTGTCGCGCAGCGCCACCTTCCAGAGCCAGCGTGACGCCATCCTGCGCAGCCTGACGATCCTGCTGGCAGGCTTGTGCGTCAGCCTGTTTCTCGCCTGGCGCATCGGGCGCCGCATCACCCAGCCGATTCTGGCCCTGACCCACACCGTGAGCCGTATCGGCGAGGGCCATATGGACGAACGCGTCGAGCCCACCGGGGAGGCCGAACTCGGGGTGCTGCAGCGCGGCGTCAACCACATGGCGGCCCACCTGCAGACGATGCAGGACCAGATGCAGGCAAAGATCGACCAGGCCACCGCGCGCCTGGTGTATCAGGCCAGCCACGACATGTTGACAGGGCTGATCAACCGCCGCGAGTTCGAACAACGACTGGAGCGCCTGCTGGTTTCGGCCCTGCAGCAGGGGCGCGAGCATGCGCTGTGCTACATGGACCTCGACCAGTTCAAGGTGATCAACGATACCTGCGGCCATGCGGCGGGCGATGAGCTGCTGCGCCAGCTGGCGCTTTTGTTGAAAGGCAATCTGCGCGATCGCGATACCCTGGCCCGCCTGGGCGGCGACGAATTCGCGCTGTTGCTGGAAAACTGCAGCATTGCCGATGCGCTGGAGGTGGCGGATCTCTTTCGCGCCGAGGTGCAGCGTTTCCGCTTCAAGTGGGCAGACCGCATTTTCGCGGTCGGCATGAGCGTGGGCATGGTGGCGATCAACCGTGACAGCGGCACCGCTGCGAGCCTGCTTTCAGCGGCGGATGCAGCCTGCTATGTGGCCAAGGATCGCGGTCGCAACCAGATTCATCTCTATGAGAGCCGCGATATCGACCTGACGCGCCACCGCGGCGAAATGCAGTGGGTAACGCGGATCCAGCGAGCGCTCGAGGAAGATCGGCTGAGTCTGTCGTGGCAGGAAATCCGCCGTACCGACGACACGGTCGAACCCGTGCGGCATGTCGAACTGCTGCTGCGCATGGTGGACGACGACGGCAGCGAAATCCTGCCCATGGCCTTCATTCCGGCCGCCGAGCGCTATTCCATCATGCCTGCTCTCGACAGCTGGGTGATCGCTGAAACCTGGCGTGCGTGCCAGCGCTATCTGGCGTCCAAATGCGAGCGGCATTGCCTGTTTGCGGTCAACCTGTCGGGCGCGTCGCTGAAAGATCCGGCATTCCGCCGCATGCTGCTGGAGAAACTGCAGCAAAATCCCGACCTGGGGCCGCACCTGTGTTTCGAGATCACCGAAACGGCGGCCATCGGCAACCTGGCGGTCGTCAACGAATTCATCGATGCCATGCGCGAATTCGGCTGCAGTTTTGCGCTGGATGATTTCGGTAGCGGCCTGTCGTCATTCACCTACCTGAAAAACCTCAAAGTGGATTACCTCAAGATCGACGGCGCGTTTGTGCGCGACATCGTGACCAATGCCGTCGATCGCTCCATGGTGGAGGCGATCCACCGGATCGGCCACCAGATGGGCCTGAAGACCGTCGCCGAGTATGTCGAGTCGGATCAGATCGTCGCGATTCTGAGGAATATCGGGGTGGATTATGTTCAGGGCAACGGCGTGCATTGCCCCGAGCCCCTGGCAAACCTGTGCGGAAATGCGTGAAGGGTCTGGGGGGCGCCGTCAGTCAGCCACGCCGAATCCGGCATCGACGATCGCCTGCACCAGCGCAACGCGGTCGATCCGGGTCGCGTCGAACACCACGCGCGCCTGACCGGGATCGAGTGTCACCTCTGCCGTTTGCACCCCCGGCAAGGCCGTCAATACCCGTGTCACGCTGTTGACGCAGCCGCCGCAGGTCATGCCGGTCACCGACAAGATGATTTCATTCATGATTGAGTCCTGAAAGTCGTTTCAGGCTACGATTTTATTCCAGCTGAAGAACAAAAGCCCGCGGAGAGGGCCGCGGGCTTTGCTGATCCGACAAAGGCCTTACTTCTTGCGGGGACGCTTGCGTAAGGCTTCCTTGGTGTGGTCGATCAGGCGGTCGGCCACCACTTCTGCGTCGACGCTGAAGGTGCCGTTGGCGATCGCGGCCTTGATCGATTCGACCTTGCCGATATCGGTGACATCGACCGACGCCAGTTGGGACTCCAGTTCACGCAGATGGGCGCTTGATTCCGTCAGGCTCAGCGAATCGCCGCCGCCCGCGACCGGGGCGGGCGATTTGACGCCCGCCTTGCCCTTGGCGGCAGATACTTTGGAGGCTGCGGGTGGGGTGATGCGCTTGTCGATTTTCACTGTGGTTCCTGGTCGCTATTGGACGATCTTCTGACTGGATGAATACCAAATAGTTTATCGGCGGCAGGGCGGTTTTCTTTAGTCGTCACAGCCTTTTCAGCCGAGCAGCGGAATCACCCCCTCCAGCCCGACCTGATTCAGCGCATAACTGGCCTTCGCGCGGACCACCGGCTTGGCCCGGTAGGCAATGCTGACGCCGGCTTCGGCCATCATTCTCAGGTCGTTGGCGCCGTCGCCGATGGCGATCACCTGTTCCTTGTTTAGGCCCAGCTGGGTGCGTACGCGGTTCAGCCAGTCCGCCTTGCCTTGGGCGTCGACGATGTCGCCCAGCACGCGCCCGGTCAGCTTGCCGTCGGCGACATCCAGCGTATTGGCTGCAGTGTAGTCGAGCCCCAGGCGGGGCTTGAGCCGCTCGGTGAAGAAGGTGAAGCCGCCCGACACCAGCAGGGTCCTGATGCCGGCCGCGCGTACCGCCGCCAGCAGGGCCTCGGCGCCGGGCGATAGTTGCAGGCGCTCGTCGTAGACCCGCTGCAGCGCCGACTGGTCGAGCCCTTCGAGCAGGGAGACCCGGCGGCGCAGGCTTTCGGCAAAGTCGATTTCGCCGCGCATGGCGGCCTCGGTGATCGCCGAGACCTTGGGTTTCAGCCCCTGCATGTCGGCGATCTCGTCGATGCACTCGATGGTGATCAGCGTCGAATCCATGTCCATCACCAGGAGGCCGAAGTCATCGATGCGCCGGTCGTCCGGTACCCAGCCGCAATCCAACTCGTTTTCCTCGCAGAACGCGGCAACGGCCTCGCGCTGCCCGGGGTCGGCCCTGACCAGACGGAAAGCCGCTGGGTTGACCGCTTCGATGGCGGATGCGCCGGTGAACTTGGCGAGTTGCTTGAGATCGGGAGTGGGGATGTCCGTCCCCTGAACAATCAGATTCATTTCAATTGGTTACTGCAATAAGTTAAACATGGATATGACATTCGAGGTGCGTGTCTCGGGCGGCGAGGCCGTGGTCCAGCGCAGCCGGTTCTCACCCGCCAGCTTGATGTCGCGCCGGGTCTGGATGAGCTGGATGATGCGGCCCGGGTCGATCGGCGGCTGCGGGACGAACTGCAGCAGGATGGCGTCGCCGCTGGCGTCAACTTTCATGATGCCGAGCTTTTTCGCGGCCAGGCGCAGGCGATGGGTGTCGAGTAGCGCGCGCGCCGGGTCGGGCAACTGGCCAAAGCGGTCGATCAGCTCTTCCTGCAACTGGGTGAGTTCTTCCGCTGCGTGCACGCTCGCCAGCCGCTTGTACAGCACCAGCCGCTCGTGCACGTCGGGGCAGTAGTCGACCGGTAGCAGCGCCGGCAGGTGCAGGTTGATCTCGGACACCACGCCCAGCGGCTGGCTCATGTCCGGCTCTTTGCCGGCCCTCAGGCTTGCCACCGCGCCCGCCAGCATGTCGTTGTAGAGCGAAAAGCCGACCTCGAGAATCTCGCCGCTCTGCTTTTCGCCCAGCACCTCGCCGGCGCCGCGGATTTCCATGTCCTGCATGGCGAGATGGAAGCCCGAGCCCAGCTCTTCCAGCAGCTGGATGGCTTCCAGGCGCTTTTTCGCCTGCGGCGTCAGGGTGCGGTCCTCTTCCACCAGCAGATAGGCGAAGGCCTGGTGGTGCGAGCGCCCGACGCGGCCGCGCAGCTGGTGCAGCTGGGCGAGTCCGAACTTGTCGGCGCGGTTGATCAGGATGGTGTTGGCGGTCGGCACGTCGATGCCGGTCTCGATGATGGTGGTGCACAGGAGGATGTCGAAGCGCTGCTGGTAGAAGTCGCGCATCACCTGTTCCAGTTCGCGCTCGCCCTGCTGCCCGTGGCCGACGCGGATGCGCGCTTCCGGCAGCAGCTTTTCCAGCCGCTCGCGCATGTTTTCGATGGTGCTGACCTCGTTGTGCAGGAAATATACCTGGCCGCCGCGCTTCAGTTCGCGCAGCACCGCCTCGCGGATCAGCCCGGTGGAAAACGACTGGACGAAGGTCTT